>NZ_RZRR01000179.1:0-7751 GCF_003998555.1 Mesorhizobium sp. M7A.F.Ca.CA.002.09.1.1
ACAACAAACCGGTCGCCGATGTGGTCGGAGAGCGCCTGCCGCGCACGCTCCTTCTGGCGCTGGTCTGCCATCTGCTGGCCTCGGTGCTGGGCATCACATTCGGCATATGGGCGGCGACAAGGCAATACACCTGGATCGACTCGACACTGTCGGCCATCTCCTTCCTCGGCATGACGGTGCCGCGCTTCCTGATGGCGCTGATCATCGTCTATCTCCTGGTCTTCCAGTTCAACGTGTCTGAGATCGGCTCATTCTTCTCGCCGCAATATGGTGGTGCGCCGTGGTCGTGGGCCAAATTCGTCGACCTCGACAAACATGTCTGGCCGGTGGTGGCGATCGCCACTTTCGGCGGCCTCGCCTACAATATGCGCGTCATGCGCGGCAATCTGCTCGATACGCTGAACGCGCAATATGTCGAGACGGCAAGGGCCAAGGGGCTGACGGGTGCTGCCGTCGTCATGCGCCACGCCGTGCCCAACGCGCTGCATCCGCTCATCATGTATCAGGGCGTGGTGCTGCCCTATATGCTGACCGGCGAGATCGAGACGGCGATCATCTTCGCACTGCCGACCGTCGGCCCGGCGATCGTCGGCTCCATGGCTGTCGGCGACGTCTATGTCACCGCCACCTTCATGATGGTCCTGTCGGCGACGCTCATCGTCGGCAACATCATCGCCGACATGCTGCTCGTGCTGCTCGATCCGCGCGTGCGCCAGTTCGGGGAGCGTTGAGATGCTGGCGCGCGATCCATCCCCTCCACCGCTGCCTGCCGAAGGGCCCATCGTCGCCGAACCGGCGCATGGCAACGAAAGCTACATGGCGCTTGTCTGGCGCCGGCTGAAGCGCTCCTGGACCGGCATGGCCGGGCTCTGGCTCGTCGTGCTGCTGCTGGTGATGGCCGTATTCGCCGAATTCATCGCGCCAATGGACCCGAAGGTCACGGATGTCGGCTTCGCTCCGCCGCAGGTGCCAAGCTTCCATGACAGAGACGGCGGTTTCACCGCACGGCCGAGGGTCTATGCGCTGGCCGATTCGGCGGACCTCGATCCGGTCACTTTCCAGCCCGTCGTCGGCCCCGACTATGATCATCCTAGGCTGCTCGGTTTCTTCGTGCATGGCGCGCCCTACAAGCTGTTTGGGCTGCTGCCGGCGGACCGGCATCTGTTCGGCTCGCTGGACGGCCAGCCGGTGCATTTCCTAGGCACCGACAAGTTCGGCCGTGACGTGCTGTCGCGCGCCATCCACGGCTCGCGCGTCTCGCTGATGATCGCCCTGACGGTCGTCTTCATCATCACCGTCATCGGCACCACCGTCGGCATGGTTTCCGGCTATTTCGGCGGCAGGTTCGATGTCTGGATGCAGCGCTTCGTCGAACTGGTGCTCGCCTTCCCGCAGCTGCCGCTCTATCTGGCGCTGACGACACTGATCCCGGTCACCGCTCCCACCAACGTCTTCCTCGCTTTCGTCATCATCGTCATGTCGGCCTTGGGCTGGGCGCAGATGTCGCGCGAAGTGCGCGGCAAGACGCTGGCGCTGGCGCGGATCGAGTATGTGCGCGCCGCCATGGCGGTCGGCGCCACCGACCGGCGCATCATCATGCAGCACATCTTCCCCAATGTGATGAGCCATGTGATCGTCGCCGTGACGCTGGCGATCCCGACCGTGGTGCTGCTCGAATCCTTCCTCGGTTTCCTCGGCTTCGCCGTCAAGCCGCCGCTGATCTCGTGGGGCCTGATGCTTCAGGACACCGCGACCTATTCCGTCATCGGCACCTATCCCTGGATCCTGTCGCCGGTCGGTTTTGTGCTGGTCACCGTCTTTGCCTTCAACGCGCTGGGCGACGGCCTGCGCGACGCCGTCGACCCTTATTGAGGTGCTGAGATGTCCGTCGCGCTCGCCGAATCCTTCGCACCGATCGTCCGTCACGACCATGATGGACGCCAGGACCAGCCGATCATCGATGCCCGCAACGTCGCCGTGGCCTTCAAGGTGGAGCATGGCGTCGTCGAAGCGGTCAAGGACATCTCGTTCCAGCTCTATCGCGGCGAGACGATCGCCATCGTCGGCGAATCCGGTTCGGGCAAGTCGGTGACGGCGCGCACCGTCATGGGCCTGCTGTCACGGCGCGCCACGGTGTCGCCCGGCTCGAGCGTCTGTTATGACGGGCAAAACATCCTGAAATTTCCCGAGAGCGCCCGGCGCAAGCTGCGCGGCAACCGCATCTCGATGATCTTCCAGGAGCCGATGAGTTCGCTCAACCCGATCTATACGGTCGGCAGCCAGATCGTCGAGGCGATCCGGGTGCATCGTAAGGTCAGCCGCAAACAGGCTTGGGCGCGAGCGCTCGAACTTCTGCAGCACGTGCAGATTCCCGATCCTGCCGCGCGGCTCAGACAATACCCGCATCAGCTCTCGGGCGGGCAACGCCAGCGGGTGATGATCGCCATGGCGCTGGCCAACAATCCCGACGTGCTGATCGCCGATGAGCCGACCACGGCGCTCGATGTCACCGTCCAGGCGCAGATCCTGAACCTGATCCGCAGCCTGCAGAAAGAGCTGCGCATGGCGGTGATCCTGATCACCCACGACCTCACCGTGGTGCGCCAGTTCTCCGACTACGTCTATGTCATGCAGCATGGCGAAATGTGCGAGCACAACGCCACCGAACGGCTGTTCGGCGATCCGCGGCATCCCTATACGAGGCGGCTGCTGGCTTCAGAGCCGCACGGGCAGCCGAAGCCGCTGCCGGAGGGTTGTGGCACCATTCTCGAGGCCAGCGGCGTGCGCGTCTCATTCATGCTGCGCCACGGCACCTTTCTGAAACCCGACTGGCGCGAATTGGTCGCCGTCGACGATCTCAGCCTGAAACTCTGTCGTCATGAGACGCTGGGGCTGGTCGGCGAGTCCGGCTCCGGCAAGACCACCTTCGGCCAGGCCCTGCTCCGGTTGATCGACGCCAAGCGCGGCGAGATCCGTTTCGACGGCAAGCCGATCCACGGCCTGTCGCGGGCCGAGATGCGGCCGTTGCGCTCGCGCATGCAGATCGTCTTCCAGGATCCGTTCTCCTCGCTCAACCCGCGCATGACGATCGGCCAGATCATCGAGGAAGGGCTGATCGTCAACAGCATAGGGGCGACGCGGCGCGAGCGGGTCGAACGGGTGCGCGACGCGCTGGTCAGCGCCGGCATGCCGGGCGATATTCTGTCGCGGTTTCCGCACGAATTCTCCGGCGGCCAGCGACAACGGATCGCGATCGCCCGCGCCATAGCGCTCGAACCAGAATTCATCCTGCTCGACGAGCCGACATCGGCGCTGGACCTCTCCGTCCAGGCGCAGATCATCGACCTCCTGCGCAAGCTGCAGGACGAGCGCGGCCTCAGCTACCTCTTCATCTCGCACGACCTCAAGGTGGTGCGCGCGCTATGCCATCGCGTGATCGTCATGCAGAACGGCAAGATCGTCGAGCAGGGCCCCGTCGACGACGTCCTGTCCAATCCCAAGACCGCTTACACCGAACGGCTCGTCAGGGCCGCTTTCGATGTGGCCTGAACATATGCCGGAGGTTAGCATGGCAAGAAATCCCAAGATCACGTTCATCGGCGCCGGCTCGACGGTGTTCATGAAGAACATTGTCGGCGACGTGCTGCAGCGCCCGTCGCTGTCCGGCGCGACGATCGCGCTGATGGACATCAATCCGCAGCGGCTGGAAGAGAGCGCCATTGTCGTCAACAAGCTGATCGCGACGCTTGGCGTCAAGGCGAAGACCGAGACCCATTCGGATCAGCGCAAGGCGCTGGCCGGCGCCGATTTCGTCGTCGTCGCCTTCCAGATCGGGGGCTACGAGCCCTGCACCGTCACTGACTTCGAGGTGCCGAAGAAATACGGCCTGCGCCAGACGATCGCCGACACGCTCGGCGTCGGCGGCATCATGCGGGGCTTAAGGACCGTGCCGCATCTGTGGAAGGTGTGCGAAGACATGCTCGCCGTCTGCCCGCAGGCGATCATGCTGCAATATGTCAACCCGATGGCGATCAACACCTGGGCGATAGCAGAGAAATACCCTGAGATCAGGCAGGTCGGCCTCTGCCATTCGGTGCAGGGCACGGCAATGGAGCTGGCTGAAGACCTCGACCTTCCCTACGAAGGGATCCGCTATCGCTCGGCCGGCATCAACCACATGGCGTTCTATCTGAAGTTCGAGCATCGCCAGCCGGACGGTTCCTACCGCGACCTCTACCCAGATCTCGTGCGCGCCTATCGCGAAGGCCGCGCGCCCAAGCCCGGCTGGAACCCGCGCTGTGCCAACAAGGTGCGCTACGAGATGCTGACCAGGCTCGGCTATTTCGTCACCGAGAGCTCGGAGCATTTTGCCGAATATACGCCCTATTTCATCAAGGACGGCCGCCCGGACCTGATCGAGAAGTACGGCATCCCGCTTGATGAATATCCCAAGCGCTGCATCGAGCAGATCGAGCGCTGGAAGGGGCAGGCTGAAGCCTATCGCTCGGCCGATCGCATCGAGGTAGAGCAGTCCCGGGAATATGCCTCCTCGATCATGAATTCAGTCTGGACCGGCGAGCCGTCGGTGATCTACGGCAATGTCCGCAACAATGGCTGCATCACCTCGCTGCCTCGGGATTGCGCCGCCGAAGTGCCGTGCCTGGTCGATGCCTCCGGCATCCAGCCGACCTATATAGGCGAGCTGCCGCCGCAATTGACCGCGCTGATCCGCACCAACATCAACGTGCAGGAACTGACGGTGCGGGCTCTGATGACCGAGAACCGCGAGCACATCTACCACGCGGCGATGATGGATCCGCACACCGCGGCCGAACTCGATCTCGACCAGATCTGGTCACTGGTCGACGATCTCTTGGCCGCTCACGGCGACTGGCTGCCGGGCTGGGCGCGGGTGGCGCGCAAGACCGAGGCCGCCTGACGACCTCATTTCGGAGCGTCGGGATCCGTCTCTTCCTCGTCATCGCGGGCCTTGATGACATAGGCGCCCTTCAGCCAGCGGTTGAGGTCGATGTCCTTGCAGCGCGTCGAGCAGAACGGAAAGCTGTCGCGCGCCGAGGGCTTGCCGCATTCGGGACAGGGGCGCTTTGGGCGCAAGGGCGTGACTTTGGGATCGGAATTCACAGCCGGGTTCCCGCCAGCCAGCCGCCATGCACCTTGAAGCCTTCGCCGCTCAGCAGCGCGATGGTCTCATACAGCGGCAGCCCGACGATGTTGGTGTAGGAGCCGACCAGCTTGACGACGAAGGCGCCGGCGAGGCCCTGGACGGCGTAGCCGCCCGCCTTGCCGCGCCATTCGCCCGAGGCGATATAGGCGTCGATCTCTTCGCGCGGCAGCCGCTTGAAACGCACCCGCGTCTCGACCAGGCGCTGGCGCAGCTTGCCACCCGGGGTGATAAGGCAGATGCCGGAATAGACCCGATGCGAACGGCCCGACAACAGCCCGAGACAGTTGGCGGCGTCGTCGAGGGTTTCTGCCTTGGGCAGGATGCGCCGCCCGACGGCAACCACCGTGTCGGCGGCCAGCACGAAACCCGGCGCATAGTCGGCTTCGGTCTTCAGTGACGCAAACGCCTTTTCGGCCTTTTCCTTCGACAGCCGCTTGGCCAGCGAGCGCGGATGCTCGGCACGCAGCGGCGTCTCGTCGATATCGGCCGGCAGCACGCGGTCCGGCTCGATCCCGGCCTGCTGCAAGAGCTCGATTCGGCGCGGCGAACCCGAGGCAAGCACCAGCTTCTGCAAAATGCTCATCGCGGACCAGTCGGGCTTTGCTTACTTGAAACGATAGGTGATGCGGCCCTTGGTCAGGTCGTATGGCGTCATCTCGACCAGAACCTTGTCGCCGGTCAGCACGCGGATGCGGTTCTTGCGCATGCGGCCGGCCGTATGGGCGATGATTTCGTGTTCGTTTTCGAGCTTTACCCGGAACATCGCGTTCGGCAACAATTCCGTCACGACACCCGGAAACTCGAGGACTTCTTCCTTCGGCATTCGATACCTTTGCTTGGATGGTAGTTCCAGCACCCTGGCCGGAATTTCGGCGGAACCTATATGATAATCGTCCGCTTGTGAACACGCTTAATCCGTCGCGTTTTTTGCCTCTGGAAGCAAGAAACGTCGGCCTATGCGCACCTTCAGCCGCTCGCGGACGTCCCGGTACGCTGCCATGATCTGTTCGCGCGTGCCACCGGCGTCGGTCGGGTCCGGCGTCGGCCAATATTCGACCTCGACGGCGAGCGAGCGGGTGAGTTCGAGTGCGGCGTGGTGCGCTTCGGGTGCCAGCGTGACGATGAGGTCGAAATAGTCGTCCTCGAGATCGTCCATCGTCCTTGGGTGGCGCTCGCCCAGCGTGAGATCTTCTTCGGCCAGCACCGCATCGACGAACGGATCGCGCTCGCCGGCGCGAACGCCGGCCGAAGCGACAAAGACGGTGGCGGGCAGCATCCGGCGCGCCAGCTGCTCCGCCATTGGCGAGCGCACGGCATTCATGCCGCACAGGAACAGGATCGAACGGGGCAGGGCGCCGGGCGACAGGGCTAGCCCCGCCAGTGCAGCACGCAGACCAGCGTGAACAGCCGGCGCGCCGTATCGAAGTCGATGTCGATCTTGCCGGACAGCCGGTCCATCAGCGTCTGCGAACCTTCATTGTGCAGGCCGCGGCGGCCCATGTCGATCGCCTCGATATGGCTCGGCGTCGAGGAGCGGATGGCGTCGTAGTAGCTTTCGCAGATCATGTAGTAATCCTTGACGATGCGCCGGAGCGGCGTCAGCGACAGGATATGGGTGACGACGGCGGTGCCATCCTCGCGCGCCACGGCAAACACCAGCCGCTGCTCGGCCAGCGACAGTTTCAGCCGGTAAGGGCCGTCGCCGCTGTCATTGACGGGCTGGAAACTGTTCTCCTCGATCAGGTCGAAGATCGCCACTGCACGTTCATGCTCGACATCCGGCGTTGACCGGCCGATCGATTCATCGAGTTCGACATCGATCAGCCTGGCGCGGGTTTGATCGGGGCCAGACATCGCCGCCTACATGTTCAACCGTATGGCGACGGAGCGTCCATGCGCGTCAAGACCCTCCGCCTTGGCCAGCGCAATCGCCGCCGGCGCCAAGATACGCAACTGCTCCGGTCCAAGCTTGAGGATCGACGTGCGCTTGACGAAATCGAGCACGGACAGGCCGGACGAGAAACGCGCCGAGCGCGCCGTCGGCAGCACATGGTTAGAGCCGCCGACATAGTCGCCGATGGCTTCCGGCGTGTGGCGGCCGAGAAAGACCGCACCGGCATTGCGCATCCGCGACAGGAAGCCCTCGGCGTCGTCGATGGCCAGTTCGACATGTTCGGCGGCGATGCGATCGACCAGCGGCAGCGCGGCGTCGATGGTCGACACCTGGATCACGGCACCAAAATCGCGCCAGCTCGCCGCTGCCGTTTCAGCGCGTGGCAGGCTCTGCAACTGGCGCTCGACCGCCTGTTCGACCGCGATGCCGAAAGCCGGATCGTCGGTGACCAGGATCGACTGCGCCGAAGCGTCGTGTTCTGCCTGGGCCAGCAGGTCGGCAGCGATCCAGTTCGGATCGTTGCTGCCGTCGGCCACGACAAGCACTTCCGATGGCCCGGCGATCATGTCGATGCCGACGGTGCCGAAAACCTGGCGCTTGGCTGCCGCGACATAGGCATTGCCCGGGCCGACGATCTTGGCGACCGGCCGGATTGTCTCGGTGCCATAGGCG
>NZ_RZRR01000017.1:0-18149 GCF_003998555.1 Mesorhizobium sp. M7A.F.Ca.CA.002.09.1.1
GTCCGGAATTGCGTCAAAGCAAAGAGATAGAGCGGTCCGCCGTTTCTATGAAACGGTGAAGCGCTCGAAGGCACGAAGACTTAAATGGCAGCCAAAAGCATCATCAGCCGGCCTGTTTACGGAACCTTGTCTCCGCAGCCCGGCAAGCATCATCTTTTTATCGCGGATGCGGAAGGGGCGCTGGCGATAGCGGAGATGGCCGGGAGGGCGCCGCCCGGGTTTTTCGACGACGCCGACATCGTCTTCATTCCCGGGCCTGACGGCAAACACACCGCAGCCCTCGAAGCGCTGAGACCGGTGCAGTTTCATCTGTCGCCATCCTTCGCCAGCCTGCTGCCACGGCTTAGGCAGACACTGGCAAATGCGCATATGGGCCTGCGCCTCTATCTCGCCGGCACTGAGGGCCTGATCGGCCAGGCGATGCAGGTGGCGCTTGAAGCCGGCATCGACCACACTTCGATCCAGACCGAGCACCGCGGTTCGCTGGCGCGGCGCATGCAATGCGTCCACTGCAAGGGCATCACCGAGAATGTGACGACGCAGCCGGCGACCTGCGCGCATTGCGGCCTGCTGCTTCTGGTGCGCGATCATTATTCCAGGCGCATCGCGGCGTTCCAGGGCGTCTGCATCAACGCCGAGGATCGCAGCGAGATTCCTCCGATGGAGGAGGTTTTCCGATGAGCGCCGGAACAACAAAACTCGATGTCGTGGTCAGCGACGTCGTCCCGGTCAACGACCTCGTCACCCGCTTCCATTTCCGCCGGCGCGACGGCGAGTTGCTGCCGACCTTTTCCGGCGGCGCCCATGTCGTGGTCGAGATGCGCGACGGCGAACGCACCAGGCTCAACCCCTATTCGCTGATGGGCTCGCCGCTCGACACGCGCGAATACACGATCTCGGTGCGCCGCGACGATGTCGGCCGCGGCGGCTCGCTGTTCATGCACCGGAACGTCAAGCCCGGCATGGAGATGGTGGTCAGCTATCCCGTCAATCTGTTCTCGCTCGACCTGCGCGCCAAAAAACATCTGATGCTGGCCGGCGGCATCGGCATCACGCCGTTCATGGCGCAGACCGCTCAGCTTGCGGCGGAAGGCGGCAATTTCGAACTGCACTACACCTGCCGCACCGCATCGCTCGGCACCTATGCCGATGTGCTGCGCGAGCGCTACGACCGACGGGTCAGGCTCTATCATGACGACCTTGACGAGCGCATCGAACTCGACCGGCTGCTGTCGACGCAGCCGCTCGGCACGCATCTCTATGTCTGCGGCCCGGCCGGCATGATCAACTGGGTGCGTGATCGCGCGGCAAGCCTCGGTTGGCCATCGGAAACCGTGCATTTCGAGCATTTCGCGGCCCCCCAGCCTGGCCTGCCTTTCGACGTGACGCTTGCCGTCAGCGGCAAGACGATCCGCGTCGATGAGCAGCAGAGCCTGCTGGAAGCGATCGAAGCGGCCGGCGTCGATCCGCCCTATCTCTGCCGCGGCGGCGTCTGCGGCCAGTGCGAAACCAACGTCATCTCTTGCGACGGCAAGTTCATCCACAACGACCACTGGCTGAGCGAGGAAGAGCACCGTTCGGGCAAGAAGATCATGCCGTGCGTGTCGCGCTTCGAGGGCCGGTCGCTGGTCCTGGAGCGCTAGGAGGAAATCATGGGCATCACCTTTCGCAAGGAAACGTTCCGCGACGACTTCACCTTCAGGAACAGCCCTGAGCACATCAGGCGCTTCCCGTTCCCTTTCCACGAAGACGCCTACATGTATGCGGTCAACATCGAGCCGCATGTCGTCGGGCCGAAAGGCAGCGTGCTGGAAAACCTGATCGACGTCGACGAGCACTATGTCGCCGAGATGCAGGACCGGGCGCTGGTGCTGGCCGAGGACCCGCTGCGCTGCCAGTCGCTGCCGCACATGACGCTGGCCGGCTGGGACCTGCTGGAACTGCTGATGGAGCAGCAGGCGCTGGGCTATCCCGAACATTTCACACTGACCCGCGACGGCGACCGCTGGCGCTGGATCAACCGGCCGCTCGGCATCGACGACACCTTCACCTTCGGCGACACCTCGACGCTGCCTTACGGCCCGATGGAGTACATCACCCGCCAGAGCCAGGGCGACTTCTGCATCCTCGACCAGCGCGACGGCAATCTGTGGATGGATGCCGGCATGGTCACCACCCAAGCCGACTGGTCGCTCGATTTCGACATCGGCATGAACTTTTTCGAATGGCACGCGCCGGTGCCGCTGGCGCATGAGAAGGGGATTTTTGTCAGGGCGCTGAAATTCCTCACCAACATCCAGCAAGGCAAGCCGGCCAGGCGCCTGAACTGGACGATGACCATCAATCCGCGCCTCGACACCAGCCCCGAAAACTATCACAAATGGGGTCCGGACCGGGCTACGGTGACGCCGGAGAATGTCGGCGACAAAGTGCATCTGCGCGTCGAGCTGCAGAGTTTTTGGCGCCTGCCGCGCTCGAACGGCATCGTCTTTCCGATCCGCTGCTATCTGATCAAGATGGATGAGCTGGTGACGCAACCAAAATGGGCCCGGCGCCTGCACCGTGTCATCCGCGACCTGCCCGACGAACTCGGCAACTACAAGGGCCTGACCCGATATAGGTCAACGTTGGTCGAGTGGCTGTCGAAGCTCGACGACGGCAGCCCGACGAGCCCTGGGTTCGGGCCGGATTGAGCGACGCCCGCGAAGCTGCCGATCTCCCCCTCGTGGGGGGAGATCGAGTCCCGCTCAACCCGCGCTCTGCGGATAGCAGATAATCGACAAATACCGCATCGGCAGTTTCGTCAGCTGTTCCGGCCCGTGCGGCGCGTCGGCGTCGAAGAACAGGCTGTCGCCGGGCTTCATCGGGTAGAGATTGCTGCCGTGCCGGTAAACGACCTCGCCCTCGAGCATATAGAGGAATTCCATGCCCTCATGCTGGAAGGTCGGAAACACGTCGGAATCCTCGGTCAGCGTGATCAAATAGGGCTCGACGACGACGCCGCTGGTGTTGGAGCCGATATGGCCGAGCAGATTGTACTGGTGACCGGCGCGCGTGCCGCGGCGCTCGACATCGAGGCCTTGGCCGGCCTTGACGAAAACGGCGCTGCGCTCTTCCTCGAAGCGGCGGAAGAAGGCTGTCACCGGGACGCCGAGCGCCCGCGACAGCGCCTGCAAGGTGGTCAGTGACGGGGAGGTGATGCCATTCTCGATCTTCGACAGCATGCCCAGCGAAATGTCGGTGGCGACCGCCAGATCGGCGACGGTGATGCCGAGCTTCTTGCGGAAGGCGCGCACCTCGCGGCCGATCGCCACCTCCAGCACCTTTTCGCGCGTGTCGCGAATGGCATGCGGGTTCTGCGTCAGCGGCGCGCGGATGGTTTTCCCGTCGGCCGAGACCTTTGGCTGCGGCTTGGCCTTTGCACCGGCTGGACCAGCCTTGGAATCGGAAACCTTCTTCGCCATGTCGCCCCCGGCACTCCTGCGGATTTATTTCACTCTAGGTGAACATGTCAGGTGCCGATACAGCAGCGCAACTGCGACGGCAAGTCGCCTGAAAGCACATGCGCACGATCCGGCGTTTGGCCGCGTCCGGTTTTTTGCGGGAAATCCACATCGGCGGAACGTTGTTTCCGCACCGGGCTGTTGACAGCACGAAAGGGCCAATTACTGTCCCTGTGAGTGAAATTTGTTTCGTAAGAGCAATTCCGGAAAAAGCGCATAGCGCTTTCCCCTTGGGAGTTGCGTCAAGGCAAAAGTCGAAACCAGATCGGGAGGCCTGCCATGAAAAGTCGCGTTGCCGTCATCGGAGCCGGCCCATCCGGCCTGGCACAGCTCAGGGCCTTCAAATCGGCGGCCGACAAGGGCGCCGACATTCCCGAGATCGTCTGCTTCGAAAAGCAGACGGACTGGGGCGGCCTGTGGAACTACACCTGGCGCACCGGTCTCGACGAGCATGGCGATCCGGTGCACGGTTCCATGTATCGCTATCTCTGGTCGAACGGACCAAAGGAATGCCTGGAATTCGCCGACTATACTTTCGAGGAGCACTTCGGCCGGCCGATCGGCTCCTATCCGCCGCGCGCCGTGCTGTGGGACTACATCAAGGGGCGCGTCGAGAAATCAGGCTTGCGCAAATGGGTGCGCTTCAACAGCCCGGTGCGCATGGTGACGTTTTCGGACGAGACGAAGAAATTCACCGTCACCGCGCATGACCGCACCAACGACGTCACCTACTCGGAAGAGTTCGACAATGTCGTCGTCGCCTCCGGGCATTTCTCGGTACCCAACGTGCCCTATTTCGAGGGTTTCTCCACCTTCAATGGCCGCATCCTGCACAGCCATGATTTCCGCGACGCGATGGAGTTCAAGGGCAAGGATATCCTGATCATCGGCCGCTCCTATTCGGCCGAGGACATCGGCTCGCAATGCTACAAATACGGCGCCAAATCCATCACCTCCAGCTACCGCTCGAAGCCGATGGGTTTCAAATGGCCGGAGAATTGGAAAGAGGTGCCGCTGCTGCAGAAGGTCGTCGGCAAAACCGCGCATTTCAAGGATGGCACGACCAAGGATGTCGACGCCATCATCCTGTGCACCGGGTACCTGCATTCCTTCCCCTTCCTGACCGACGATCTGAAGCTCAAGACAGCCAACCGCATGTGGCCGCTCGATCTCTATGAAGGCGTCGTCTGGGAGAAGAACCCACAGCTTTCCTATATCGGCATGCAGGATCAGTTCTACACCTTCAATATGTTCGACGCGCAGGCCTGGTTTGCCCGCGACGTCATCATGGGCCGCATCAAGCTGCCCTCGGCCGAGGCGATGGCCGCTCACGGCGCGAAGTGGCGCGCGCGTGAGGAAACGCTGGAAGACGCCGAGCAGATGATCTGGTTCCAGGGCGACTACACCAAGGAATTGATGGACCAGACCGATTATCCCGGTTTCGACGTCGAGGCGGTCAACCAGACCTTCATGGAATGGGAACACCACAAGGGCGAAGACATTATGAGCTTCCGCGACCACGCCTACCGCTCGCTGATGACCGGCACCATGGCGCCGCTGCATCATACGCCGTGGCTGCAGGCGCTCGATGATTCGATGGAGAGCTATCTTGAGGTGAAGGGCGTTGCGGCGGAATAACGAGTGGGCGCCGTCAGGCCGGCGCCTCGACCCAACCGTGGCGACTCTCGCCATAGACAGACTGCGTCGGCGCCGGAAATGCCGGGTCTCCGAAGCAGCCGACTGCGACGGCTACCGCCGCCGGTTTTCGTGACGGATACCAGAAGACCGTTGAGCCGCACGTTCCGCAGAAATGAAAGGTGACGGGAAAGCCGCTGTCGGAATCGCGTTGGAATGTCTGGAATGAGCCGCTGATCTCGGTCTCGGCGGCATCGAAGAAAGCGGCGATCCCGAACGGAGTGCCGGTCCGCCGCTGACAGTCCAGGCAATGGCAAAGCGAGACCTTGGCCGGCTCTTGCGGGCAGCGGATCTGCAATTGGCCGCAGGTGCAGTGAGCGATCCGGCCAGTCATCATTCTCTCCTGTATCGGGGCGGCTAATCCTAACCCAGCCTTGCGCGCGCCTTCGCCGTCCAGGCGTTGAACAGCCGGTCGGCGACGATGCCGATGAAGGCGATGGCGAGACCGGCGACGATGCCGCGGCCGGAATCGGCCTTGGACAGCGCGATGAACACTTCCTGGCCGAGATCGCGGGTGCCGACCATGGCGCAGATGATGATCATTGCCAGCGCCATCAGGATCGTCTGGTTGACGCCCAGCATGATTTCCGGCAGCGCCAGCGGCAGTTGCACGCGAAAGAAGGTCTGGCGCGGCGTGCAGCCCGACACCTTGGCCGCCTCGATCAGCGCCGGCGGCACCTGCCTGATGCCGTGATTGGTGTAGCGGATCGCCGGCACCACGGCGAAGGCGATCGTCGCGATCATCGCGGTGACGTCGCCGACCCGAAACAGCATCACCACCGGGATGATGAAGCAGAAGGATGGCAGCACCTGCAGCGTATCGATGACCGGCGTGACGATCTTCTCGAACCGGTCGCTGCGCGAAGCCATCAGCCCGATCGGGATGCCGATCAGGCAGGCGATGAAGGCCGAAATACCGCAGAGATAGACCGTCGCCATGGTCTTTTCCCACAGGCCGGTGATGGCGCAGAAGGCGGTCAGCGCGGCGACGAGGACGGCGAGACGCAGGCCGGAGAGTTGATAGCCGGCAAGGCCGAGCAGGAAGACGGCGCCGAGCCACGGAAAGCCCTCGCAAAAGGCGCGCAGCGGGTTCAGCAGATTGAGGATGAGCGCCACGCGAAACGCTTCGATCGTGTCGAAGAAATTGATGGTCACCCAGTTCACCGCCGCCTTCCACAGCGGCGCCGTGGTGAAAGTGATCGCTTTCGGCACCACTGCCAAGGCCGGCACGAACAGACCGGACAGTGTTGTCACGACAAGGATGGCGATGGCCAGCGTCAGGTTGGGGTAGCGCCGCCAGAGGCTCGGGCTTACCTCCTGATGGACATGGCCCTTTGCTTGGCTGTGCGCGATGGCCTGGCTCAGCCGGTCGAGTGCGATGGCGAGTGCCACAATGGCAAGGCCGGCTTCCATCGCCTCGCCGACCTTCAGCGCGCGTAGCGCCAGGAGCACGTCGTAGCCGAGGCCGCCGGCACCGATCATCGAAGCGATGATCACCATGTTCAGCGCCAGCATGATGACCTGGTTGACGCCGACCATCAATGTCGGCCGCGCCGACGGCAGCAGCACCCGCCACAGTTTCTGCTGCGCCGTGCAGCCGGCCATTTCGCTGAAATCGTCGATCTCCGACGGCACCCGCGATAGGCCGAGCATCGTTGCTCGCACCATCGGCGGGGTGGCGAAGATGGCGGTCGCAATCATCGCCGAGACTGGGCTGTTGCCGAACAGCAGCAGCATTGGGATGAGATAGGCGAAGGTCGGGATCGTCTGCATCAGGTCGAGGGCAGGGGAGACGATGAGCCTTTCGGCCCACGGCTTGCGCCACGCCCAGATGCCGGCGAACAGCCCGGTGACGATGCAGAACGGCACGGCGATGGAGATCAGCCCAAGCGTCAGCATGGCGCTGGTCCATTGGCCGAACAGCGCGATGTAGAGGAAGCAGCCGCCGACCAGCAGGCCGAGTTTTCTGCCGCCGGCGGCATGCCCCGCGATGAAGGCGGCAGCGCAGACGCCGACCCAGGACAGCCGCGGCAGGACATAGGCTTCTGCGCCCCGACCGATCTTGAAATTCTTGGCCAGCAGATTGAGCGCGAAATCGAGCGGAACGCCGAGCACCGCGGTGATCGAGCGGGTGAGCCACGACAGGTTCGACTTGATCCAGCGCATCAGCGCGCTGACCCAATCGGCGACCGGCACGACGGCGCTGGCCGGATAATTGACCGCCCAGGACAGGCGGTCTCGCAACAGGAACACGACAAGCACGGCCGCGAGTGCCACCGCCCAGACGAGCAGCCAGACCTGAACCGGGCGCGACCGTGTTTCGCCGGCGCTTGCCGTCACCGTCATGTGCCGGCTCCGGAACGCTCAATGCCGGCCAGCAGATCGATCACCGCTTGCGGCGTCACCTCGCCGATCGGCTTGCCGCTGCCGTTGACGACCGCGAACGGCTTGTTGGCGGCAACGATGCTGGCGGAAAAGCTGGATATCTTGGCCTCCGGCGCCACCGTTCCGCCGTGCTCCGAGCCGTCGCAGGCGCGCATCAGGCTGCGTGCCGAGATCACCTTGGCGCGGTCGACGTCGCGGGTGAACTCGGCGACGTAGTCGGTCGCCGGATTGACCACCAGTTCCTCCGGCGTGCCGATCTGGATGACCTCGCCATCCTTCATGATGGCGATGCGGTCGGCCAGCCGGATGGCCTCGTCGAAATCATGGGTGATGAAGACGATGGTCTTGTGCAGCATCATCTGCAACCGCATCAGCTCGTCCTGCATCTCGCGGCGGATCAGCGGATCGAGCGCCGAGAACGGCTCGTCGAGGAACCAGATTTCCGGTTTTGTCGCCAGGCTGCGGGCGATGCCGACACGCTGCTGCTGGCCGCCGGACAGTTCGCGCGGATAGAAATGCTCGCGACCCCTTAAGCCGACAAGCTCGATGACCTCGCGCGCCCTTGCTTCGCGTGTCGCCCGGTCCTGCCCCTGGATGCTGAGCGGGAAGGCGATGTTCTCCAGCACGTTGAGATGCGGCAACAGCGCAAAATTTTGGAACACCATGCCCATGCGGTGTCGTCGCAATTCGATGAGTGCTGCATCGGAGGTTTTCAGCAGGTCATTGCCCTCGAATTCGACCTTGCCGTGGGTCGGCTCGACCAGCCTCGACATGCAGCGCACCAGCGTCGACTTGCCGGAGCCCGACAGGCCCATGATGATGAAAATCTCGCCCTGGCGGATTTCGAGGTCGACGGCGCGCACCGCGCCGACCAGCCCGGCAGCCGTGACGTCGGCTATGCTGGCCTTGCCGTCACGTTCGCGGATGAAATTGGCCGCGTTCGATCCGAACAATTTCCAGACATTGCGGCAGGCAAGCTTTACCGGACGGGCGTCTTTTGGCGCGCCCGCCGTGTTTGGCTCCTGTTCAGTCCTGTCCGTCATTCGAACGTCCCTCTGGAATATCAACAAGTGAGGCCCGGCTGGTCAGCAGCCGGGTCTCATTTTTCCAGTCGGAACGATCACTGCGCCCAGGCTTTCCAGTCGGCCTCGTGGGCGGCGATCCAGGCAGCTGCGACGTCCTCCGGTGTCTTGCCGCCGAGATCGATCTCGCCGCTCATCTTGTTGAGCTCATCGGTGTCGATCGTGTAGGCCTTGGCCACCTTGTAGGCGACCGGCCATTTGTCCTTCATGCCGGACCAGGAGTATTTCCAGATCTCGCCATGCGGCTTGCCGCAGTCATATTTGGCGTCGGGGTTCACGCCCCATTTCGGGTCGTTGTAGCACTCGGGCGTGTATTCCGGGAATTCAACCCACTCGCCCTTGTATTTGGCAGGCGCCCAATGCGGCGAATAGATCCACAGCATGATCGGCGCCTTGCGCTGATAGGCGGAATCGAGCTCGGCGAACATCGCCGCGTCGGTGCCGGCATGGATGACGGTGAAGGGCAGTTTCAGCGCCTCGACGCGCTCGTCGTCAAAGCCTTCCCATGTCACCGGGCCGCCGAGATAGCGTCCCTTCGGTGCGGTCTCCGCCGTCGAGAAGGCTTCGGCGCATTTCGGGTCCTTCAGCGCTTCCCAATTGGGCAGGCCCGGGCATTTCTCCTTCATGTATTCCGGAAACCACCATTCTTCCTTGGCCTTGGGTCCGAGCTTACCCAGCCGTTCGGTCTGGCCGGTCGCATCGGAGGCCTTCATGGCTTCGCCGGCGGTCGTGTCCCAGAACTCCAGGCCGACATCAAGATCGCCATTGGTGAGGCCCGTGGTCAGGCTGGAGAGGTAGTCGGCCGTGGGATACTCGACGGTATAGCCGAGCTTTTCCAGGATACCGCCAAGGATCTTGGCGTTCAGATTGACGCTGGTCCAGTCGAACAGCGCGATCTTGATCGGATCGTTGGATTCTGGTGCGGCGGCTTGGGCGGAAGGTGTCAGTGCACTCGCCGCGGCGAGTGCGAAGGTTCCCATTGTTAAGTTCGAAATCACACTGCGAAGTGACATGCTTGTTCTCCTTCAAGCTGTGAAAATTATCGTTCGTTCCCTTCTTGCGGCTTTTCTTGATTGTGTTGGAAAGGCTGGTCTTTGCGCAAGGCCGTCGGCGCCAGATTATTGCCCCGGCTTTGGCCGACGCAGGCAAGATGGTGCTCAATTCTAGTGATGATGGAACAGGACTGCAGTGTCGGCGTCATGGTTGCCGACGGATCGCTGCGGGGGCGGTCATCTGCGGATCGATTGCCAGTCTTGCGGCGCCTTGCAAGGTGCGAGCCATCAAGGTCTCATGTTCTCGGCTGTCGACCCGGCAAGCGCCATCTCGCCAAGCCAGTTTCATGGGATGAAATTATATATATCAAGGTTCATGTCGCGCAACGACTAACACCGCGCGAGGCGTATAAATTCAGACTGCAGGCGAAGTTGAACCTCTACCAGCAGACGTAGCCGCCATCGACAATCAGGTCGAGGCCGGTGACGAAGCTCGCTGCGCGGCTGGCCAGGAACACCGTCGGTCCGACCATTTCCTCCGGCGCCGCCATCCGCCCCATCGGCGTGTCGCGCTTGAAGATCTTCACCTCTTCGGCCACCTCAGGCCGCTTGTTCATCGGCGTCAGTGTGTAGCCCGGGCTGACGACATTGACGCGCAGGCCGCGATCGGCCCACTCCATAGCGAGACTCCTGGACATGTGGATGACGGCGGCCTTCGAAGAATTGTAGTGCGCCTGCGTCAGGCCCCGGTTGACGATGGTGCCCGACATCGAGGCGATGTTGATGATCGAGCCCTTGCCTCGCACCAGCATCTTGCGCGCTTCGGCCTGACAGGACAGGAACACGCCGGCGACATTGACCTCGTGCACCTTCTGCCACGTCTCCAGCGGCATCGTCTCGGCGGGTTCGGAGCCGGCAATGCCGGCATTGTTGACCGCAACGGTCAGCGCACCGAGTTCGCTCTCGACTCGATCGATCGCCGCCGCCAGATCGCTCTGCGATGTCACTGTACCGTTCAGCACCAGCGCCTTGCGGCCGAGTGCCGTGATCCGGTGCGCCGTTTCATCCAGCCCGCCTTTCGACGCATGACCAAAACAGGCGATGTCGGCGCCTGCCTCGGCCAGCCCGATCGCGATGGCCTGGCCGATGCCGCTGCCGGCGCCGGTGACCAGCGCGACATCGCCATCCAGCTTGAAAAGATCCATCGAGTGTCCTCCCTGTCCCAGGGAGGGTATGCGCTGACCCGTGCTTCGATCAAGCGCCCGCGCGCAAGCGGCGTCGATGCCTAGAAATAACCGCTCGACGCGGCCGTGGCTTCCTTCGGGATTTCGACGCCATCGACCAGGATCTTGTCGACCAGCTCGTGGTGGAAACAGACCAGCCCCTTGATGCGCTCCGCCTCGTGCACCGGCTCAGGATAATACCAGACGAGGTTCTCGTGACGCTTGGCCTTGGTCGTCACGTGATAATAGTTGGAGATGCCCTTGTAAGGACAGCGCGAGATGTAGCGGCTGGGCGCGAACATATCGAGCCGCGTGTCGGCGATTGGCAGATAGTGGCGCACTGGATGGCCGGTCTCGAACAGGAACACGCCGCGGCGTGAATCGGCGACCTGCTCACCATCGAGGATGACCTGCACGCGCCGCGACGACGGCAGGCAGTCGACGCGGCGGAAGGGATCGCGGGCGTGGACAAAGATCTCCTCGTCCTCCTCGAACCAGTGCCCCATCTTGCTCCAGGTGAACGACATGTAGTCCGATATCGGCGGACAGCCCTTGACCGGATCGAGATAGCGCCAGGCCGCGTCCTCGACCAGCGTGATGCCGGTGTTGAGCGAATAGTGGGTGGCTGTGCCCTTGAATGGGTCCTCTGTCGTGGTCTTGCTCGGCAGCAGGAACTCCTCGCGAACGTCGCCGATCGGAAAATAGTAGACCGGCAGATGATCGGATTCGTAGAACACCAAGGCGTTGGTCGTATCGGCCACGGTCATTGACCCCACCTGCACACGCAGGCGCTTCTGCGTCGGCATGGTGAAGGCTATGTAGCCCGGCTCGAAGTCGTACTGCACGATGCTGTCGAGCAGCGGAAAATGCGGCCCGCGGCCGCGCAGATGAGGCTTGCGAATGGTAGTCTCCCGTTTAGTTTCTTTTGTCATCGGGCGTTGAGGCACGATCAGCTCAGGGACACGCGATCGAGCAGCAGGCCGGCGGCGATCGGCGGCAAGCCGCTGACATTCTTGCGCACCGGCACCAGCAGATCGGGAAAATAGCTGAAGATGACAGGCGTCTCGTCGAGCAGCAGTTTCTGGATGTCGGAGGCGGCAGCGCGTTGCGCGCCGACATCAAGCGCCTTGAGATAGCTGGTGACCATGCCGTCATAGGCCGGGCTCTTGAAATGCGCCGCATTCCACGGACCGTCGCTGACCAGCGGGCTCTTCAGGAAGACGTTCGGCACGCTGCGATGGGCGTAGTCGGTGATGCCAAGTGGGCTGTCCAGCCAGTCCGACTGGCCGAACACCGCCTTGCCGTAATATTTGTCCTGGTCTTCGATGTTGAGCGAGATGCGGGCACCGATTCCCTTGGCGAAATTCTGGAACAATTGCGCGTAGCGGGGAATGTCGGAATAGCGCAGCGTCGTTAGCGTGATGTCGAAACCACTGGCAAGGCCCGCCGCCTCCAGCAACTGCTTGGCCTTGGCGATATCCTGGACGCGCTGCGGCACCGTCTTGTCGGTTGCGGGGAAAGCGGGTGCGAAGGGGCTGTCATTGCCGGTCGCCGCCATGCCGCGGCACAGCCCGTCGACCAGCTTGGAGCGGTCGATGCACAGCGCCAGCGCCTGGCGCACGCGCTTGTCGGTGAAGGGGCCGGTGTCGCAGCGCATGTGAAGCTGCCGGTGCGCGGTCGAAGCGACACGCAGCACCGTGATATCAGGACTGTTCAGCACCACCTGGCTTACATCGAGCGGAACGGCGTCGAGGATGTCGACCTCGCCGGCCTGCAGCGCCAGGATGCGCGGTTGCACGTCGCCGTAGAATTTGAATTCGAGCCGGTCAGGCAGCGCCTTCTCGCCCCAATAGTCGGTATTGCGGATGAAGGTCGCGCCGACCTTTGGCGTGTAGGTCTCCAGCCGGAATGGCCCGGTTCCTTCGAACGTCTTTTCGTAGTCGCCCTTGTAGCTCGCCGGCAGGATGACGGCGTTGTAATTGTCGATCGACACCGAATAGGGAAAGCTGCCATTCGGCGCATCGAGATGGAAGGCGACGGTGTGGTCGTCGACCTTCCGGGTGCCGCCTTTCGACAGCAGCCCCTTGAACACGGAAAGTGCATTAGAAGCGCCTTTGGGGTCGGCCAGCCGGTCGAAGGTCGCGACGACGTCGTCGGCCTTGAAATCCTCGCCATTGTGGAATTTCACGCCCTTGCGCAGCTTGAACGTCCAGACGCTGCCGTCCTCGTTCGGCGCCCAGCTCTCCGCCAGCACCGGCTTCAAGGTGAGGTCCGGCTGCGTGATGCAGAGAAATTCGGCGGTCTGGAAAACCAGCTGGTAGCTGCCGCTGTCATAATAGGTGACGGGATCGATGGCGCCGCCCGGCGTCGCCACGCCGGCGCGCACCGTGCCGCCCGGCTTGCCCTCCGCGCGTGCTTGCTGCGTGCCGAGGCCGGCGGCCGCGACAAGGCTGCCCAGGAACGGCAGTGAGAGACCAAGCACGCTGCCATGGCGCAGGAAGTCGCGGCGGTCCATCCTGCCGGCCAGCAATTCGTCGACAGCGGAATTTTCGATTGCAGTGAGCGTTCTGCGAGCGTTGTCGATCATCCGGAAATGCTTGGGCATGGCTGGATTCCTCGCGTGTCTTGGGGTTCGGCCATCTAGTTCATTGTTGACTGCCGCCGGAAAGCGATATTTTTTGATAGGGGTCATCGAAATTTTCGATGCAGAGGTGGGCATGGACACTGAAAATCTGCGCAGCTTTCTCGAAGTCGCCACCCATGGCAGCTTCACCGTCGCAGCCAGCCGGCTCAACCTCGCGCAGTCCACCGTCAGCGCACGGATCAGGGGGCTGGAGGAGCAGTTGGGCCGCCGGCTTTTCGTGCGCGACCGCGATGGCGTCACGCTGACGCCGGCCGGCCGGCAGTTCCTGCCACATGCCTCTTCCATCACCCGCACCTGGGAGCAATCGCGGCAGGACATCGCCGTTCCCGATGGCTACGAGACCTTGCTGCGGCTGACCGCGCCTGCCTATCTGTGGGACCGCATCACCTCGCCATGGGTCGAGTGGATGCGCGCCAGGCGGCCGAACGTGGCGCTGCGGCTGGAGGGCAGCTTCCCGGACTCGGCGATCGACCAGCTGGCGGAAGGCCTGCTCGACATCTGCATCCTCTACCTGCCGCGACCGCATCCCGGCATCGTCTACGAAACGCTGGCGGTCGATCAGGTCGTGCTTGTCCAGCATGCCGCGCAGACCAGGCCGTGGACCGAAAACTACATTCTGATGGATTGGGGGCTGGAGTTCCGCATCGAGCACGACCGCGCCTTTGCCGGCATGGTCAAGCCCGCCATATCGGCCGGACTGGTCTTCATCGGGCTGCAGCACGTGCTGTCACAGCAGGCCGCCGCCTATCTGCCGCTCAGCGCCGTCAGCGGTCATATCGAGCGCGGCGAGATGCGGCGCATCGACAATACGCCGGTGTTCCAGCGGCCGATCTACCTCGCCTATCCCTCGAACCCCGCCTCGTCGGATGTTCTGGATGTCGCGCTCACAGGCCTGCGCACGCTGGCCAGAGACTGGGCCGAAGGGCAGGGCTTTTCGGAAGGCGACCGTGCTCTCAGCATGGCCGGCCAGATCTGACCGGCCAAGCCACGCGGGTGATGGTGACGCTCGCTATGCCGGCTCGGTCACGGCCGCTCTCTGCAGCCTGGCCAGTTCGGCATATGGAATGTGGCAGCGGATCGAATGGCCGGGCTGGGCCTCGCTCAGCGGCGGCTCCTGCTGTTCGCAGATCGGACCGATCTTGCGCGGGCAGCGCGTGTGGAACACGCAGCCCGACGGCGGATTGGTGGCGCTCGGGATTTCGCCGTCGAGACGAATGCGCGCCGTCTCGGTCTGGTCGAGTTTGGGCACGGCCGACAGCAGCGCTTCTGTGTAGGGATGATGCGGCCCGGAAAAGACTTGCTCCGACGGTCCGAGCTCCATGATGCGGCCGAGATAGAGCACGGCGATCTTGTCGGAGAGGTAACGCACCACGGCCAGATCATGCGAGATGAAGATGTAGCTGACGTCTTCCTTCGACTGCAGGTCGGCGAGCAGATTGAGGATGGCCGCCTGCACCGAGACGTCGAGCGCCGAGGTCGGCTCGTCGCAGACGACGATGCGCGGGACGCCGGCGAAGGCGCGGGCGATGGCGACGCGCTGCTTCAGGCCGCCGGACAGTTGGCGCGGTTTTACAGCCAGATGCCGGTCCGTAAGCCGCACCGAGCGGACAAGGTCGTTGAGACGAGCCTCCAGCGCCTTGCCGGAGAGGCCCGCCAGCCGCTTTAGCGCGCGTCCGATCAGATGCCGGATCGAATGCGATCGGTTGAGTGCGGAGTCCGGGTTCTGGAAGACGATCTGCATCGCCTTGATCTGGTCGTCGCTGCGGTTCTCCAGCCTGGGCGCCAGCGCCTTGCCTTCCAGCTCGATCGTGCCGCCTGCGTCCGGCGGCACAAGGCCGAGCAGCAGCCTGGCGAAGGTCGTTTTGCCGCTGCCGGATTCGCCGACCAGCCCGAGCGTTTCGCCAGGCCGCAGGTCGAGGGACACGTCCTTCACGGCGCGCAGTGCATGGCCATGGCTGGCATAGGTCTTGTTCAGCCCGGTGACGCGCAGCACCGGCGCTGCCGCCGCCCTTGGTACAGGCGCCACATCGCTCGGTGTCGCACGCGGCAGCGCCTGCGCCTTGTCGTGATGAAAGCAGCGCGACAGCCGGCCGCCCAGATCGTAGAGCGGTGGCAATTCGCTGCGGCAGCGGTCGTCGGCGAGCGCGCAGCGATCGGCGAAGGCGCAGCCCTTGATGTCGACCCCGATGCCGGGAAGGAAGCCGGGAATGGTATCGAGGCGGCCCTGGTCCTTGCGCTGGCCCCCGCGCGGCAGGCAGCGCAGCAAGGCTACGGTGTAGGGATGGCGCGGGTCGTTGAAGACGACCTCCGTCGGCCCTTCCTCGACCAGCATGCCGGCATAGAGCACGCCGACGCGGTCGCACATGTTGGAGACGACGGCGAGGTTGTGGCTGATAAACAGGATCGAGGCCGACAGTTCTTGCCGCAGCTGTGCGATCAGGTCGAGCACTTCGGCCTCTACCGTCGCATCGAGGCCGGTGGTCGGCTCGTCGAGGATCAGCATCGAGGGATCGTTGGCCAGCGCCATGGCGATCGCCACGCGTTGCTGCATGCCGCCGGAAAGCTGGTGCGGGTAGCGCTGCATCACGCTCATCGGATCGGAGATGCGCACGCGATTGAGCATCGCAATCGCCCGGTCGGTGGCCGCTTGTCCCGAAATACCGCCGAGTTCAAAAATCTCGGTCAACTGACGGCCGACGCGGATCGACGGGTTCAGCGCCTTGCCCGGGTCCTGATAGACCATGGAGACGCTTTCGGCCCGCGCCCGCCTGAGCGCCTCGGCGTCGAGTTTCATCACGTTCTGGCCGTCGAGCGATATCGTGCCGCCGGTGATAGAACCGTTTCTCGGCAGATAGCGCACCACCGTAAGCGCCACGGTGGATTTGCCGCAGCCGGATTCGCCGACCAGCCCATAGGCTTCGCCCTGGCCGATGGTGAGGCTGAGGTTACGCAGCACGGCGCGGTTGCGGCCGGCGACGCGGTAGGCAACCGAAAGATCGGTGACTTCGAGTGCGTTTTCGGCCTTGGCGGAGTTAGTCATTGAGCGCTCCGTGAACGCCGTCGGCGGCCAGATTGACGCCGATGACCAGCGAGGCGATGGCGAGCGCATCGAACAGCACCGTCCACCAGAAGCCGCCGCCGATCATGCCGTAATTGTTGGAGATCGACAGCCCCCAGTCGGGAGAGGGCGGCTGGATGCCGAAACCCATGAAGGAGAGCGTGGCGACGGCGAAGATGGCATAGCCGAGCCGCACAGTGGTTTCGACCAGGATCGGCGGAATGACGTTGGGCAGGATCTCGACGAACATCGTATGCAGGGCACTTTCATGCCTTAGCTGCGCGGCAGCGACATAGTCGAGTTCACGCTCGGCCAGCACCGCGGAGCGCACGGTGCGCGCGATGATCGGCGCGAAGCTTAAGCCGATGACAACGATGACCGTCGTCTTCGAGGTACCGAGCGCAACGATCGCCAGCAACGCAACGATGACCACCGGGATCGCCATGAAGGCTTCCAGGATTCGGCTGACGACATCGTCGACGAGGCCGCGAAAATAGCCGGTGACGAGGCCGAGCGCCGTGCCGGCCACTGTCGCCAGCAAGGTCGCCAGCGGGGCGACGGTCAGGATGTCGCGCGAGCCGACGATGACGCGCGAGAAGACGTCGCGGCCGATCTGGTCGGTGCCGAACCAGTGTTCGGAAGAAGGCGGCGCCAGCGCGTTGATGATGTCGTCGGCGAGCGGGTCGTAGGGTGCGAAGTGCTCGCCGAACAGCGCGCAGGCAACCCAGAACAGCACGATGGCGAAACCGACAAGGAATGTTCGCGAGCGCAGCAGCGAGAAGAAGACCTCGGCCAGCGGGCCGCGCGGGCGCGTGTCGTCGGGTGTCGAGGAGGTGGTCTGGATGGTGCTCATTGGTCTGACCCCAGCCGGATGCGCGGATTGAGCACGGAATAGAGGAAGTCGGCGACAAGAGTGGCCACGGCATAGACGATGCCGATGGTGAGGATGCCGGATTCCAGCATCGGGAAATCCTTGCCGCGCGCGGCAGTGAAGATCAGCGAGCCGATGCCCTGGTAGCGAAACAGCGTTTCGATGACGACAAGGCCGCCGATGAGGTAGCCGGTCTGCGTGGCGATAACGGTGATGGTCGGCAGCAGCGCATTGCGCAGCACATGGCGCCAGATCACCGTGCGCCAGGGCAGGCCCTTCAGCACGGCCGTTCGCGTGTAGTCGGAATCGAGCGCTTCGATCATGCCGGAGCGCGCCATGCGGGCGATGTAGCCGAATAGCACCAGGAACAGCGGCAGCGACGGCAGGATCAGGTAGTAGAGCTGCGTGAAGAAGCCGGCGTCGCGCGGCCATGCGGCCGATATCGGCAGCCAGCGCAGCCAGACACCAAAGATCAGGATCAGGATGATGCCGGTGACGAATTCCGGCAGCACCGTCACCGACAGACCGCCGAGGCTGATGATGCGGTCGAGCGGGCGGTTGAGGTTGAGCGCGGCGACGACGCCGCCGAGGATGCCGATCGGTACCACCAGCACGAAGGCGACCGCCGCCAGCTTCATCGAATTGCCGAGCGCATCGATGACGAAAGGCGCGACCGGCGAGCGGAAGATGTAGGAC
>NZ_RZRR01000180.1:0-7708 GCF_003998555.1 Mesorhizobium sp. M7A.F.Ca.CA.002.09.1.1
CCCCGTGACATGGCGCAGCCAGAACGCCAGCGCGATGAAACCGATGATGGTGGTGACGCCGGTCCAGTCGACATTGGCCTTCTTCACGTCGCTGATGATCTTCACCAGCAGCATCCAGGCCACGAAGATGATCGGGAGAATGATGACAAATCTGATCATGCGACACCCCTGCTCGAAGCGATTGCACCCTTCCCTAGATGTAGGAAGCAATCCGGCGGTTTTCAGGATGCCCTCGCCGATGGCCCATGCGGCATGCCGGGAAAAAACGGAGTTTTGTCTTTACTGGCTCAACAAATATGCTAACCGGAGCGCCGTGCCCTTGTAGCTCAGCTGGTAGAGCAGCGGTTTTGTAAACCGAAGGTCGGCGGTTCGATTCCGTCCGGGGGCACCAGCACAATGCAAAAACCATAACATTTTCAAAAGCTTAGAAAACAAGGTTCGGGTTCGATCCACCGCTTATCCACCTGGAATTTTTCATTTGCCAACGCGAGTATCCGCCCAGAGCATCACCGTATCCGGATCATCCTCTTCGTCCTCCTCCGGCTCGTAAGGTTCCGGCGCCACCAGCAAATCGATTCGCCTAAGGTCAGTCCCTCCCATTGGCGCATCGAGCGAGAGCGTTTTGAAGGTGTCATATTTGTGGATAGTGTGCTTGGTGCTAGGTTGCCAAATATTCAGCCTGGCTCAGATTTGGGAATATTGGGGGGACGTCACTTTGATCCGCATTTTGGTCGCACTCGCCGCCGCAATTTGCTTCGCGTCTTCGGCGGCTTCGGCAGGACAGGACAATATCCACTTCCTGGTCGGGATGCCCGATGCCAAGTTAAATTTGGCCGCTAAAATGGCAGGTAACCTCAACGGCGTTATGCAAAGGTGCCGGCTGAGGCCTACAGAGAATGGAAAAGCTATCATTGCTGTCCCTGTGCTTTTGTACGAGGGGATAGAAAAACACCTGACGCCTAATCCTCCTAAGTTCCGGAAGGCCATTCACACCTATGAAAGAGCTTACGCCATGGCGGTCCAGAGAGCGGGAAATTGCCAGGCTGAGAAGGCCAAATACCCGGGACTTTACCGATAGATGGCTGCGAAGGGACCCGGACATTGGGCGAGTCACCGCCCTGCGCGCCGCCGCCTAACTATGGCGTCGACGGCATCCTTCCTGATTGCTGCGGATTGAGCCGTCCGGTATACCCATCGGCATTCTTCACGAACACAGCTGCAAGCCTGATCCGTGCGGCAGCGGCTTCATTGAAGATCAGAACGGCACCCCTTCCACGCTCCGCACTTGAATTTCTCGATAATGCCCGCATCGAAGCCTGACGCGGAAGTATTGAGCTCTTCGAGGGATGCCTGCTTGCACCGGCCATCCCGATACCTATTTCGCCGAATTCAGGCGCAGCAACTTAGCCTACGGGTGTGACTTCCTAGCTATATACAAAGTTGCAGGCTCATCGATATAAAGCGATTGGCGATTTTGATGGGGATTTCATGAAAGCTTTTTTGCTCGCTTCATTCGTTGCGCTTTCCGCGGCTCCGGCCATGGCTGCCGATATGACGATCGCTCCTGTCGATACCCCTGAATGGACCTGGCAAGGGCCATACGCCGGCGTGTTCGGTGCCGGAACGTTGGAACACTACAAGATCTATGGACCGGGCGCCCAGGCTGGCGCAACGCATAATGTCGGCTCGGCAACGGTCGGCGGCTTTGCAGGCTATAACCTCCAATCCGGCAAGATTGTCTATGGCGTCGAAGGCGAGCTTGGCTACCGCTTCAAGAAGAACACCTTCGACGATATTCCAGGCCCAGGCGTCCTTGACGCCTCCACAGGTTTGTTCGGATCCGTAAAGGGTCGCGTTGGCATGGACATGGGAGCCTACATGCCGTTCGTCACGGCTGGTGTAACCGCTGCAAAGCTGAAGACATTCTACCCGGGTGGAAACGCTGAGCGGGATGCCACCTTGGTCGGTGGTGTTGTTGGAGCAGGCATCGACGTCGCGCTCACACACAACGTGTTCTTGCGCGGCGAATACGACTTCTCCTTCTTCGGCAAGAAGTCGCTTGAATATTGTGGCGGCGGATGCACGCTGGAACACACGCTTCAGACGCACGATTTCCGCGTCGGCATCGCGATGAAGTTCTAACTGTTCAGCGCGTCTCCGACTTTGACGCCCCCCGCGGGAATGGCAAGACCAAGGTCCAGCTTGTGAATGGCATTCCGCGGGCGCAATGTCGCCGCGAACCCGACGGCTAGGGGCCTGGATCGCAAATAGTTTGCCGTTCAGGCCCTTCGTTCGTTCCGGACCATGCCCATCTGCGCGCCATCCCTTCGTACCAAACCGTACGTTGAATCCTTCTTGGGTCACGCGTGACAAGAGAGTAAATAAATCCTTTCGCAGGAAGGGAGGCCGCGATGGCAGAAACGCATATAGAAGTCGCACGCGCGGTTATAGAAACCAGCTTTCGGTTGCGGCACCATTCCCTGGCCGGCACTGCCTCATTTCGCCGTGATATGGACCACTCCCGACGCGCAATCGAGGCCTCGCGCGAACTGCTCAAGCGCCTTCGCCAACGTCATCGCGATGACATGGCCCGGGAGGGAGATCCGGAGCCAGGTCCTGTTGCCGTCTCGGCCTTCGATGCCGACATTCTCCGCTCGGCGTTTCGAAACCTGGTCAGGGAAACAGGCGTTCCCGAGTGTGAATGGCGCCACCTGGCTGAAAGCTTGGTCCGCGAATATGTCGGGTGCGAGCAGGTTAACGTTGGCTTGTTGGACTGGATTACCCACAAGTAGTCAGCGGTATAAATTGCGTACCAACGCAAAGCAGCCCGTCCCGCCCACATTGCCGGTGACACGAAACGGGCTGCGGAAGCCCGCATGCGACGCTTCCTGCAATCCAACTTCGGGCGAGTACGGATGTTCCGTTAGTTTCTGCTGAAAGGCGGTACATTCTGCTGCCGTGGCCATTCGACAGTCACTGGTAGGGTAG
Organism: Mesorhizobium sp. M7A.F.Ca.CA.002.09.1.1; assembly: GCF_003998555.1. Lineage (NCBI taxonomy): Bacteria > Pseudomonadati > Pseudomonadota > Alphaproteobacteria > Hyphomicrobiales > Phyllobacteriaceae > Mesorhizobium > Mesorhizobium sp. M7A.F.Ca.CA.002.09.1.1. The sequence goes on from NZ_RZRR01000180.1 coordinate 2,989, forward strand.
ACCCGCCGCTCCATTTGCGAAGCGACGGGCTCTCGCCCACCCCATACCTGTGAAAGCAATTTAGATGCCAAACTTTTGACCCGTTATGGGGCACAACCGTCGCCTTGCCAGTCGGTCGGTCGCCCTCTCGTCGCTCTGCCTCGACATTGATAACCATGTACATCATGCCGGCTCGTTGGCTGCGATCACAAATTGTCGGATTCGTACGAAGCAGAGTTCTGTACGATTCCAACCCTGTAACTTTGTACACCCCTGTTTTGTAATTCGGCGGCTGAGGGGACGCCGTGCATCAGGTTGCATTTCACTGTCAATCGCGCGCCAGAGGGCGTATATTTTTTAAATCGTCTGCACGTGTCTACGGGCGCAGACGGCAGGGAGATTGGAAAGCTCTTGCCCCAAGCGGGATTGAGCTATGACCAATCCAGAGAACGATTCCTACAGAAACCAATTGTTGCGCAGGCTTGACCCTGGTGACCTGGGGCTTTTGCAGCCACACCTTGAACTGTGTGACCTCGAGCCGAAAATGACCTTAGAGAAAGCCGATTCGGAGATCGAGACGGTGTACTTCCTGGAGGACGGCATCGCTTCTGTGGTCGCGACGGCTTCAGGTAAGGAAGCCGAGGTGGGCCTTGTCGGCTTTGAGGGAATGACCGGTGCCGCGCTCGTGATGGGCGCTGACTATGCAGCGCATCAATGCTACGTTCAGTCGGCCGGCAGCGCTTTCAGGATGGGAACCGAGCCCTTCAAGGAGGCTCTTGCGAACAGCCCAACGTTGCGCCTTTTCCTGTTGCGCTATGTCCACTACTTCCACATCCAGACCAGCTATACGGCCCTGATCAACGCAAAATCAAACCTTGAAGAGCGGTTGGCGCGCTGGCTTCTAATGTGTGACGATCGGGTCCACGGCGAGCGCCTTGCGATCACCCATGAGTTTCTCGCCGTCATGCTTGGAGCAAGACGCCCAGGCGTTACCGTTGGGCTGCAAGTTCTGGAAGGACGTGGTTTCATCTATTCTCGACGTGGCGAAGTGCACATCAGGGACCGCAGCGGACTTGCGGCCTGCGCAAACGGCACCTACGGCAAGCCAGAAGCCGATTACGTTCGGCTAGTTGGATTATAGCGCTCCAAGCATGCCGGACGTAGGCCGCGGTGATCCAAGCACCTGCGCCTCGCGCCAGCAATACAGCCCGTCCCGCCCACATTGCCGGTGACACGAAACGGCTGCGGAAGCCGCGATCCGATGCGATTGCAATCCAACCCTGGGCGCGCACGGATGTCCCGCAAGCTTCATATCCCGTGCGTCAGCACAAGATAAATAGCGGGGACGAGCATCAACCAGCCGCTCAGTCCAAGAACCACCAAGATGGCCATGCGCTCTGTTCGCCTGACAAGGTCGGCAATGTTTTCTTTGTCCGGCAAAGCGACGGAGGCCACAAACCCGGGCGCACGATCATCGTTGCCATTTCCCGGTTGGTTCGCGCTGCCACTCTCATTCGATCTCTGGACCAATGTCATTGTGATCGTTCACCGAAAAGAATCTAAACCGGCCCGTTCTCGGCGCGTGAGCCGGAACGGGCCGAGGCGGGAAATCAGTTAAAATCGAAGGACGACCGAAGGACCACGTCGGCGGTTGCACCGGATGCGACGGCGACCATGCCGCCAATAACTGCGGCAAACCCGTCTCCAGCCCCGCCGGCGGCGGTGGGGACGGTAGTGCCAGTCCCGATGATAGACTTGCTGCACTTCTGCCTGTGCGTCTTCTTCAAAGGTCTCTGTTTGTGGCGTCTCAAGTTCATCGAGGATGCCGTGTCCGGCCCCTGGAACACCCGCCATTGCGTCAGTTGGGCGGACAGCGCTTGCAAGGGCCGCTGCCCCGGCAACGCCAAACATTGCAGTCAAGAAGGATCGCCGATCCATAATAAACCTCCCAAGGTACATGTGCTAGAAATGCGCCCACGCCTGCCGAATGAGCATGCATGGGCGCACGGTGAAATACAGGACCCGCCCGCCGCCGAAGCAGCTCACGGGTCCTATCAGCGCAGGAAGGGACGTAGCTGCGCCGATCCACGCCATGTCAGCCAAGAACGACCCCCATCACCAGGAAGGTGATGGCTGTTGCGAAAATCGGTGCGAGCAACCATCGCGCCTGGCCGACACTTTTTTCCACTGTTTCTCTCCGAATTGGAGAGACAACAACCTTTAGGCCTAAGCCGTTCCGCCTACTCCCAACGGGTAAGACCATTGCGTTTTCCAACCAGACTTTGGTCCTGCGCGGATTCAGACAGAGGCCCGTATGAGGAACGTTTGGCCTGGCGACGTGTTCGGGTGGCTGGCGCCCAGCCGATCGTGCTGCCGCCAGGTTACAAGAGGAGAAAAACAAATGAGGATGCACCTAAGCAGCGCCGCTGCGGCGCTCTTGCTGTTGGCCAGCGTCGGCGCGGTTGCGGCACAGGATGTGGTTATCACACCGGAACAGGACACCGTCGTGCGCGAATACGTGAAGAAGCAACCCTTGGCTTCTGTGAAGCTTCCGGGGGTGGAGTTGAATGTCGGCACGGCTCTGCCAGACACGGTCGAACTCCACGAGGTTCCCAACGTCAAATACCGCTATACGGTGGTCGACAACCGAACGGTTTTGGTGGACCCGAGCACACGCAAGATTGTGAAAGTCTACGACTGAAACTTCGAACCGGCCAGGCCCGCCGGCAGGGATGCCGGAGGGGTGCGCTCGTCAAATCGCCACTCAATCGGACAAATGAAAATGATGAACCCTGAAGTCGAGACGTCGCAAGCGCTCGTGGCGCGCCTGGTTGATCTCCAGGCGAGAGCGCGGGCAGCACGTATAAATGAGGCCGAAATAAAGACCTTCCAAAAGGTCGCAGCCGTCACGGATGATGGTCGAGGTCGGTCGGCTCAGGATCTGGCCGTTCCAGGTTCGATGGCGACATAGTGGTGCACGAGGTCACACCCCAATCGCCGCCACAAGAATTCGGTTCTGCCCGCGGATCGCCGCGCGCAGTTCCAACATTCCAAGTTGTGCCTTCTTCTACGACGCGCCAGCAACCTGGGTGGATGCCCCAACCCTGGTGAAGGTGTTCCGCACCCTGACGGACTTGTAGACGTAGGCGACCCAGAGCCCTATCAGCACAAACGAGACTATGTGCGTCGCAAGCGCCTCGCCAGTGACCACTTGCCGAACCGAAACCCCGATCGCGGTGGAGACCCAGATCGCGTCCAGTATGACCGCCACCGGGATTGCGAGCCATTGGATGAGAAACAACTGCTTGAACCGAAGGCTCCGCCTCAGCATGGCAACGAGCACCACAAGCTGAAGCACCATGAATGCCAGCAGCAGGGCAACCTCGCCATAGACCACCATGGGTCCATTCGGCACCAGCATGAGCTGGTTGTCGCCATCGCTGGAGGCCCCCAATTCGGCGAGTGTGCGCAGCGGTGACAATGCCTGACCGATAGCCAGCAGCATCAGCCAGCCGCCGAAGCCCACAAGAGCCTCAGGATTCTGCGACGGCTTCGCGGCCGATCGAACAGCAAAGAAAACAGGCACGCCGATCAACAGCAGCATGATCGCCCAATGCCAGATGGAAAACGCCCCCATTTACGCCTCCCCTTTTTATGCTCCCTTAAGTTGTACCAGGCTTTAAATTCAACTCAAGAGGCGAGCGCTGGTGTGAAATGACAATATGCCGAACCGACGATTTTCTCCTGTCTGCTCCTGACTCCCTCACACCCCGATCGCCGCCACCAAAATCCGGTTCTGCCTCCGTATCGCTGCGCGCAGCTCCGGTATCCTCGCCGCGTCGCGTTTCACGAACTCGATGAACATCATGTTCATGTTGTTGAAGATCAGTTCGCCGAGCGCCGCCCCGTCGATGTCCTGGCGCACCAGGCCGAGCGCCTGCAGCCGGGCGATCAGGGCGCGGATCTGTTCGGTCAGCGCGCGGTCGAGCGCGGTGTAGGCCTGGCCGAACGGGCTGTCGGGCAGTTGCGTCGAGATCGCCATTGCCTGCCGCCACATCTCCTTGCTGAGATAGTGCAGCGAGTGCTCGATGTAGATGCCGATCAGCGTATCCAGCGCATCGCCGACATTGGCCGGCGGCCTGGCGACGACGCCCTGCCCGGCATTCAGCACCTCGTTGACCTCCAGCGAGACGATGGCGCCGAGGATGTCGCCCTTGTTCTCGTAGTAATTGTAGATGGTGCCGACCGAGACCTCGGCCTGCGTGGCGATCGCCTCTATCTTGGCGCCCTCATAGCCGGCCTCTCGAAACAGTTCCGCCGCCGCTTCGATGATGCGCCTGTGCCGGTCCGCCTTTTGCCTTGCCCGCAATCCGCTCATTCCAGCCTCTTTCCACAAAAACAGAATTGACTCAATTTTAGAATTGGTTCAATTTTTTGCAAGAAGCCACAAAGGCAAGGGAGAACACTCGATGTCCGCACATTCCAAGACCATGAATTCGCTTTCCATGTTGAAGAGCCATCTGCATGCTGCGTGCGCGGCCGCGGCGCTGTTGCTCGCAGCCGGCAGCGCTGTCCAGGCCGCCGACCTCAACGCGCTGATCTGGTGCGATCATGCCGATCCGGCGCTGCTGCAGCCCTTCGAGGAGGCCAATGGCGTCAAGGTCAACGTCAAGGATTTCGAGGGCACCGGCGCTGGCCTCGCCATCGTCGAACAGTCGCAGCCGGGCGACTGGGACGTGAT
>NZ_RZRR01000181.1:0-7688 GCF_003998555.1 Mesorhizobium sp. M7A.F.Ca.CA.002.09.1.1
TGCTCGACATGCTCGTCGAGGCCGAAATTGAGCGCCGCATCCGGATTGGACGTGGTGACGATGTTCCAGCCGGCGCGTCCGCCGCTGATATGGTCGAGCGAGGCGAAGCGGCGGGCAACATGATAGGGCGCGTCGAACGTCGTCGATGCGGTGGCGACCAGCCCGATATGGTCGGTGACGGCGGCGAGCGCCGACAAAAGCGTGAACGGCTCGAACGAGGTGACCGTGTGGCTGCGCCGCAGCGCCTCGATCGGCATGTTGAGAACGGCCAGATGGTCGGCCATGAAGAAGGCGTCGAACTTCGCCGCCTCCAAGGTCTGGGCGAAGCGCTTCAGATGCGCGAAATTGAAATTGGCGTCGGCATAGGCGCCCGGATAGCGCCAGGCGCCGGTATGCAGGCTGACGGGGCGCATGAAGGCGCCGAGGTGCAATTGTTTTTGTGTCATGAAAGTCGTTTCGACCGATCGATACAGTCGAGCACTAGCGCTCGAATCCTAAACTCAGGATCGGACGGTCCGCGCAACTCGGGAAGATATCCTGTTCCTCCACACCGGCCTTTTGCAGCATAGGTTTTGCGCTGTCCGGGACCAGGACAAAAAATGGCCGGGCTCGAATGCGGCCCGGCCAAAAGAAGGTTTGAACCTTCAGAGGGGAACACCGTCCAGCGGAATGGGAGGAAACCGCTAAACGATTTTACCTTTTTGCGCCTATCTCGAAGCCTTGGCGACGAATGGCATTCCAAAAAACATATGAAACGGCAAAAATTCGTGCAGAGCTGAGTTCACGAACCCGCCGCTCCGGCCTGGAGAAGATCGGCATAGTGGCGGCGTGCCACGTCGGGATGTGAACGCAGTCGGCTTTTGAGCACATTGGTGCCGACATCGCGGAACAACGGATTGTCCGGATCGCTTGCCGGCCCGCGCGCTTCGGCCGCCAATTCCTCGGGCAGGGTCAGAAGCGGTATGGTCGCGTCCAGCCGCGCACTGAAGAAGAAGGGAACGGAGATCCGCTCGACGCCGGCAGGCGGCGTCACGACGCGGTGAACGGTGGCACGCAAATACCCATTCGATGCCAGTTCGAGCAGTTCGCCAATGTTGACGACCAGCGTTCCAGGGAGCGGATCCACATTCACCCAGCTTCCGTCATATTCGACCTGCAGGCCCTTGTTGTCGTCCTGCAGCAGCAGGGTGAGGAAACCGCCATCCTTGTGCGCGCCGACGCCCTGGTCGCCTTCGGTCGCGTCACGGCCGGGATAACGGACGATCTTCATGCGATGGTTGGGCGAGTCCCGATAGATCGCGTCGAAGGCGTCCTCGGGCTGATCGAGCGATAGTGCGAAGGCTTTCAGCAGCCGAATGGCCACCGCGGTCGCCTTGGCCTGCCATGCAAGCAGTGCCGGCTTGAGCTCCGGCAGTGCAGACGGCCACTGGTTCGGCCCCTGCAGCCGTGTCCACGGTGCAATTCCAGGTCCCTGCGCTATGGGCTGGCGCTCGACGCCGATGTCGAGTTGCTCACGCCAGTCGGCCGCGCCCTTGGTCAGTTCGCCGCCGGCGCGGGTGTAGCCGCGAAACTGCTGGGATTTGACCATTTCGATGGCCAGCTTGTCGGCCTCCGGCAACGCGAAGAACCGTCGCGAGGCATCGAGCACGTCGTCGATCTCCGGGGCGGAAATTCCGTGGCCGCTGAGATAGAAGAAGCCAACGTCCCGGGCTGCCGTACGCAGGTCCAGGAGAAAGGTACGATACTCGGACGCACCTTGTTCGAGGCGGCTCAGGTCAAGCACCGGCACAATTCTGGGCATGTTCAGCTTCCTTCTTTTCTCTGCCCTGGCTTAGGAGAAGTAGAAGCGACCACCGGCAAGAGCTTCGAGCATGAATGCATCTCAAAGTGACACGCAAGGCGTGCCGATCAAAGCAACAGGAAGTCCAATCCGGGCCGGATGGAAGAACGTCAGCGCTGCATATTATGACCTGTCGGCAAATAATTTCCCGACAAGTGCTTTACCCGCCATGCCTCTCGTGGACCGCACTTTCCAGTGCGACAGCGTATAAGTCGCAGCGGAAGCGCAATCGCGCGTGATCGTCTGTAAATCCCGCCAGCCGACCGGCAAGACGGCTTCAAGCCAGCTCGAACCGCTCGATGGCGCGCATGATGCCGCGCAGCTCGGCGAGGCCCTTCAGCCGGCCGATCAGCGAATAGCCGGGGTTGATCCTGGTCTTGCCGATGTCGTCGGCAAGCAGATGGCCATGGTCTGGTCGCATCGGAATGCGCCAGTCGGCACGGCCTTCCCTGCGACGGCGCGCCTCTTCCTGCATCAGAGCGAGGATAACATGCGCCATGTCGGTGCCGCCTTCGAGATGCTCGGCTTCGTAGAACGAGCCGTCATCCTCGATGGTGATGTTGCGGAGGTGGACAAAGTGGATGCGGTCGGCGAATTCCTTGACCATGGCGACGATGTCATTGTCGGCGCGCGTGCCATAAGAGCCGGTGCAGAACGTCAGGCCGTTGGCGGGGCTGTCGACGGCGTTAAGGATGAAACGCGCATCCTCGGCTGTCGAAACGATGCGTGGCAAGCCATAGAGCGAGAAGGGCGGGTCGTCGGGATGGATGCACATGCGCACCCCCTCCTCTTCGGCCACCGGAATGATCTCGCGCAGGAACCAGGCAAGGTTTTGGCGCAGCTCCTTTGGTCCGATCGCATCGTAGTCCGCCAGGGCCTCGCGAAAACTGTCCCTGTCATAGCTGCGCTCGGTCGCCGGCAGGCCGGCGATCAGGTTGCGTTCGATCCTGTCGATCGCTTCGCTGCTCAATTCCTTCAGCCGCGCTTCCGCTTCGGCGATACGGGCAGCGGTATAGCCGGCTTCGGCATTGACGCGCTTCAGCACGAACAGGTCGTAGGCTGCGAAATCGATGGCGTCGAAACGCAGCGCATAGCCCGTCGTCGGCAGCCGATAGGCGAGATCCGTGCGGGTCCAGTCGACCACCGGCATGAAATTGTAGCAGACCGTCGCAATGCCGGCCTTGGCGAGCGCGCGGATTGAGTCGCGATAGTAGCCGGCGTAGCGCTCGCGTTCCGGCGCGCCGACCTTGAAGGAGTTGTGGACCGGAATGCTCTCGACCACCGACCATGTCAGGCCGGCGGCCTCGATGACACGCTTGCGCTCCAGAATGCTCTCGAGCGGCCAGGCGCGCCCGTCATAGATATCGTGCAAGGCGCTCACCACGCCGGTCGCACCGGCCTGCCTGACATGATCGAGCGTTACCGGGTCGTTTGGTCCATACCAGCGCCAGCACTGTTCCATTGCCGCTTCCTTCTGCGAGAGGATGGCAACCTATTGTTGGACCACAATGGGTGTCAAACTAGGAACCGGTTTCGGACAGCGAATGAAGGAGTTTTCCCAATGAAGGATTTCGACGGCAAGGTTGCCTTGGTGACGGGGACGACCGGGATTGGCCTCGCAACCGCCAGACGCCTCGCTGCAGGGGGCGCTGCGATCATCGCCTGCGGCATCGACCGCGCGGCCAACGCTCTACTGAAAGCGGAGCTGGAAAGCTCCGCAGCCGGGGCGCTGGTCATAGGCGCCGACGTCTCCGTGCCCGATCAGGTTCGCGACGCGGTCGCGGCCGGCGTGGAGCGGTTCGGCGGCCTCGATATCGTCGTCAATTCGGCGGCGGTGCATCCGTACGGAACCGCCGTCAGCACCGATTTCGAGACCTGGAACAAGGCGATGGCGGTCAATGTCGGGTCGATCTATCTGACCGCGCATTTCGGCATCCCGGAAATGGTCCGCAGGGGCGGCGGCGCCATCGTCAACGTCGCTTCGGTGCAGGGCTTTGCCTGCCAGCAAAACGTCGCCGCCTATGCCACCACCAAGGGCGCCATCCACACGCTGACGCGTGCCCTGGCCCTGGACCATGCGCGCTCCGGCATCCGCGTCAATTCCGTCAGCCCCGGCTCGATCCGCACCCCGATCCTGGAGAAGGCCGCCCGCGGCGAGAACGGCACGGACGCCGATGTCGAGGCCGCCTACAAGCGCTTCGGCGAAGCGCACCCCATCGGGCGCATCGGCGAGCCGGAGGAGGTGGCCGAACTTATCGCTTTCCTGTGTTCGTCGAAGGCCGGCTTCTGCACTGGCGCGGACTACAAGATCGATGGCGGCCTGACCGCCGGCATCGGCGTGAAGTAGATCGCGAATGGGGCCTGGCCTTTAGCGGGAGCGGCCGGCATCCGACAATTGGTTTGCCGAATTCTTGCAGATCAATGCTCAAGCAAATCGAGCAGCGAAATTGAGCTTTAGCGAAATTTCGGAAACGCACCGCCATCAGGGGCGTTGGCCCAGCTCTGCAAGGTCTGGCCGCCGTCGATCAGCCAATCCACGCCCGTGACGTGCCTCGCCTCGTCCGAGGCCAGGAAAGCCACGGCGGCCGCGACATCGTCCGGCTGGCCGATGCGGCGCAATGGAATGCGGTCGGCGAAATGCTGGACGCTGCTCTTGAATTCGCCGTCACCGGAAGCCGGCACGCCAAGCGTCGTCTCGATCACGCCGGGGCAAATGGCATTGACGCGTATGCCGTAGGGCGCAGCATCGAGCGCCGCAACCCGCGTCAGGCCGACCACGCCGTGTTTGGAAGCGACATAGCCGGCACCGCCCGAAAGGACGTCCCAACCGGCCATGGATGAGCCCATGTTGACGATCGAGCCACCGGTCCCCGCCTTGATCATCGCCCGAAGCGATGCCTGCAGGACGAGGAAGATACCGCGCAGATTGATACGGATGGTCGTATCCCAGTCCTCGACCGGCAGGTCGTGAACGGGAGCGACGACGCCGGAAATGCCGGCATTGTTGAACACCACGTCGAGGCCGCCGAACGTCTCGACGGTCGCCTCGACGGCGCGCCGCACATCCGCTTCATCGGTGACGTCGGCTTCGATGGCAATGGCGTTTTCACCCAGTGAGCGAGCCAGTTGCTGCGCCGCCGCGCCATTGCGATCGACAATGGCGACGCGCGCGCCTTCGTCAAGGAAACGCCGCACCGCCGCGCCGCCGATCGCGCCGGCGCCGCCAGTGACAAGGATCTTCTTCTGGTCGAATCGTTTCATCCCCCGGTCTCCGGCTTTGGATAGGAACGCCATGAATATTGTGGTTCGAAGCCGATCGTTTCGCGCGCATGGACCGTGTCGAGCACGGCGCCAAAGCCGGCGATCGGCCGCGATAGAGCGACATCGGGATAGACCCGGCGCACGAGCGCTTCGGTTTCCTCTTCCATGAAGGTGTCGGCGGCGCTGAGCAGGACGCGCAGATGGCCGTCGCCTTGCCATTCAAGCGCCCGCAGGAAGCCCTGCCCGGCGTCGCGCGCGTCGAGATAGGCCCACAGGTCGCGGGCACTGTCGGCCGTGGCGCGGCGCGGCCCGACGCCCTCGAAAAATGAACCCGGCGTCTGGATCCACGGCATGCGGATACTGACCGCCGAAAAGGCGCCGCGGCGCACCGCCGCGTCGACGATTTCCTCGCCCAGCCATTTCGACAGGCCGTACGGGTCCTGCGCGCCGACCGGGTGGTCCAGGTCGACCGGCAGATAGGGCGGTCGCACAGGTTTTTCGAAAAAGGGATAGCCGAAGACGCTGAAGGATGAGGCATAGATGAAGCGCCTGGCGCCGGCCATGGCGGCTGCCTCGACCACATTGTAGGCGGTCGCGATGTTGGTCTTGAACACCTCGCCGCCGGCCCGGCCGGTCGGCCGCGGAATGGCCGCGACATGCACAACGGCATCGCAATCGCGCACCAGCTGCAGTGTCGATCCCAGATCGGTCAAATCGGCGGTTGCGTGGCGCCATGCGACCTCACCCGGCACCACGGCATCGACACCAAGCACATCGTGGCCGGCCGCAACCAGAGCCTCGGCCACATGGCGGCCAAGCAGGCCGCTGGCTCCGGTGACGATGGTTTTCATATCTCGGCCTCGGCTCCGCAATTCAGCGGCTTGAATATCATTGATGGTCATACAAATCGAGCACATGCCTGACAAGCGTTGTCAAGGCCATTTCGCGATGGGCAAATAGCGCATACGCTTGTCGGAGCGCGGTGCGCAAGGCCGACCAGCACGCTTTGCGTCGAACGGGATTGACTTGGCATCCACTAGGGTTTTTTGTATGAGCATCAACGATCGGTCAAAGGAGCTCGCCATGTCCGTGGACAGTTTTTCCTCACATCGGCACGATGATGCGGTGCGCCTCGATCCACGCCGTGCGGCCATTATCGTCATCGATATGGTCAATGAGTTCTGCAAGCCCGGCGGGGCCATGGTCCTGCCTGGGTACGAGACGCTGGTCGCGCCGCAACTGGCCGTGATCGAGGCTGCGCGCGCCGCCGGCGTGCCGGTGATCTGGGTCCATGACAGCCACCGACCGGGCATGCGACGAGAGCGCGAATGGCTGAAGCGCACACCGCATTGCCTGGATGGAAGCTGGGGGCCGGAGATCATCGAGGATCTCGGCGCCCGCGATGATGAGATCCATGTCATCAAGCGGCGCTACTCGGCCTTCTTTCAAACCGACCTGGACCTGACGCTGAAAGACATGCAGGTCGATCAGTTGGTCATTTTCGGCGTGGTCACCAACATCTGCGTGCGCTCGACCGTCCATGATGCCTTTTTCCAGGGCTATGAGGTGGTGGTGCCAAGCGATTGCTGCGCGGCAACGGGACCACGCGAGCAGGAAAGCTCGCTCTACGACATAGCGACCCATTTCGGCGTGGTCAGCGATTCGGCTGATGTCGTCGCAGCCCTCCGCGACGGGACGTCGCTTCAACCAGCGGAGGTCGCGGCTTGAGCTTTTCCAAACCGGCGACATCCGAGACAGCGGCGATAGGAGTCCGGTGTGACGACTGAAAAGAAACCGCAATCCGAAAAAGGCGCGACCTCGAAAACGCCGAGCGGCGATGCACCCCCGAGCCGCGAGCAAGTGCTGCAGCAATACGCCGAGACCGGCTATGAACTGGACCGTCACCCGGCGCACGTCATCCGCCGGGCGCATCAGCGCGCGACACTGCGCTTCCAGCAGGTCATGGCCGGCGAAGACCTTTCGCCAACGCAATTCGCGGCGCTCGCCACGATCCTCAAGCATGGCGAAGTCTCGCAGAACCATCTCGGCCGGCTGACGGCGATGGACCCGTCGACCATCAGCATCGTCATGCGCAAACTGCTCAAACACGGGCTGATCACGCGCAGCGCCTCCGAAACCGACCAACGCCTGACGATGATCGCGCTGACCAGCAAAGGGACCGACTATACGCTGGAACGGCTCGAACGCAGCGTCGAGGTCGGGCGGCGGTTCCTGTCGCCGCTCTCCCCGGCTGAGCAGGCGACGCTGCTTCGCCTGCTCCAGCGCATCAATGACGACGACCCAACGAATGGCGACGGCGGCAAATAAGCCGCGTCCAGTCCTTTTTTCCATAACAGCAAAAGTGAGAACCGATGTCGTCCGACCTCCAGTCGTCTGCCAACACGCTCGTCGTCCGCAATATCGGTCTCATGCTGAGCGGCGATCTCGCACAACCGATCATCGACGCCGACACCATCGTCGTGAGCGATGGACGCATATCAGGCATTGGCAAGGCAGGCGACATTGATGGCGGCAGCGCGGCGACGATCATCGATGCGATGGGCGTGGTTGTCGATAAGACCCGGCG
>NZ_RZRR01000182.1:0-7684 GCF_003998555.1 Mesorhizobium sp. M7A.F.Ca.CA.002.09.1.1
CGTCTGGACCTATTCGGCCGTCCGTCCGCTCTATGATGACGGAGCCTCCAAGGCGCAGGAAGCGACGCGCGACTATGTGCTCAAGGCCGATGGCGGCGAGGGCGCCGCCCCGATCGTCAACGCCTTTGGCGGCAAGATCACCACCTATCGCCGGCTGTCGGAATCGATGCTGGAAAAGATCGAGGGTTTTCTGGGTAAACGCGGCAAGCCGTGGACGGCAAACGCGCCGTTGCCGGGCGGCGATTTCCCGGCCACCGGTTTCGATGCCGAAGTGGCGAAACTGAAGACCGCCTATCCGTTCCTCGACGCGCGCCTGGCTCGCCGGCTGACCCGGCTCTACGGCACCCGCGCAAGGATGCTGTTGGGGCTGGCCAAATCGAACGTCGATCTCGGCCGCAACTTCGGCGCCGATCTCTACGAGGCCGAGGTGCGCTATCTCGTTCAAAACGAATGGGCCGTCACATCGGAAGATGTATTGTGGCGCCGTACCAAGCGCGGTCTGCATCTCAGCCGCGAGCAGGTGGCGGCTCTCGATGAATTCATGCACGGCATAAGCCGGCGCCATGTCGCGGCTGCCGAATGAAGAGGGGTTTGAGCTGATGCGGAAGGCCTGGGAGGAGGCGTCATGCTGGAACTGAGAAACGTCACCAAGACGGTCGGTGCGGTCGCGCATATAAGCGATGTGTCGCTGACGCTCCAGCACGGCTCGCTCAATGTCCTGCTCGGACCGACGCTATCCGGCAAGACCAGCCTGATGCGGCTGATGGCCGGCCTCGACGTGCCGACCTCCGGTTCGATCTGGTTCGACGGCCAGAATGTCACCGGCGTGCCGGTGCAGAAGCGCAAGATCGCCATGGTCTACCAGCAGTTCATCAACTATCCGGCGATGACCGTCTATGAGAACATCGCCTCGCCGCTCAGGGTGGCGGGAACCGATCAGGCGAAGATCGACAAGGAAGTGCGCCATGCCGCAGCACTTCTCAAGCTGACGCCCTATCTCGACCGCACGCCGCTGAGCCTGTCCGGTGGCCAGCAGCAGCGCACCGCACTGGCGCGCGCCATCGTCAAGAACGCCAGCCTGGTGCTGCTCGACGAACCGCTCGCCAATCTCGACTACAAATTGCGCGAGGAACTGCGCGCCGAATTGCCCAGGATCTTCGCCGCCGCCGGCACCATCTTCGTCTACGCCACGACCGAGCCGCACGAAGCGCTGCTGCTCGGCGGCAACACGGCGACGCTTTCCGAAGGGCGCATCACCCAGTTCGGACCGACCATCGACGTGTTCCGCAAACCGGTCGATCTGGTGACGGCCAAGACTTTCGCCGACCCGCCGCTCAACACCATCGTGCTGGCCAAGAAAGGTGGGGATTTCCTGCTCGAGGGTGGGGTCAAACTGCCGGTGCCCGCCGATCTCGCCGGCATTGCCGATGCCATGTACACGGTCGGTTTTCAGCCGCATCACCTGTCGCTCGATCAGCCCAATGCCGCCGCTGTGCCGGTGCGCGCCAAGGTGACGATCACCGAGATCACCGGCTCGGAAAGCTTCATCCATCTCGATTTCGCGGACGCGCGCTGGGTCATGCTGACCCACGGCATCCGCGACTTCGAACCCGACGCCGAGGTCGAGGTGTTCATCGATCCGCGCCACATCATGGTCTTCGACGAGCACGGCCGTGCCGTGGCCGCGCCGAAGCTGGCGGCTTGAGGGGAAAGATATGGCACGCATAGACGTCAACCATGTCAGGCATTCCTATCTGCCGAACCCTCGGAAGGATGCCGATTTCGCGCTCAGGGAAGTGCACCACACCTTCGAGGACGGCGGCGCCTATGCGCTGCTCGGGCCATCGGGCTGCGGCAAGACCACGCTGCTCAACATCATTTCGGGATTGCTGCACCCGTCGCACGGTCAGTTGCTGTTCAACGGCAAGGACGTGACCAATTTGTCGACGCAGGAGCGCAATATCGCGCAGGTGTTCCAGTTCCCGGTCATCTACGACACCATGACCGTCTACGACAATCTGGCCTTCCCGCTGCGCAATCGCGGCGTGCCGGAAGCCGATGTCGACCGCAAGGTGCGCGAGACGCTGGAGATGATCGACCTGGCGTCCTGGGCGAAGAAGAAGGCGAGGGGCCTGACCGCCGACCAGAAGCAGAAGATCTCGCTCGGCCGCGGGCTGGTGCGCTCCGACGTCAACGCCATCCTGTTCGACGAGCCGCTGACCGTCATCGACCCGCATATGAAATGGGTGCTGCGCTCGCAGCTGAAGCAGCTGCACCGCCGCTTCGGCTACACCATGGTCTATGTGACCCACGACCAGACCGAGGCGCTGACCTTCGCCGACCAGGTCGTGGTCATGTATGACGGCGGCATCGTCCAGATCGGCACGCCAGCCGAACTGTTCGAACGGCCACGCCATACCTTTGTCGGTTATTTCATCGGCTCGCCCGGCATGAACGTCATGCCGGTGGCCATCGACGGCAAGACGGCGACGCTCGGCTCGCAGCGCATCGAACTGCCGGGCGCGCCAAAAGCGGGCAGCGGCGCCATCGAACTCGGCATCCGTCCCGAATATGTCCGGCTTGGCCGCGACGGCATGGCCGTGCAGGTCAGCAAGGTCGAGGATCTCGGCCGCCACAAGGTGGTCCGCGCCAAGCTCGAAGGCCGCGAGATTGCGGCCGTCATCGGCGAGGACGAGACCGTGCCAGCCGATCCGAAGGTGCGGTTCGAGCCGGCCGGCATCAACATCTATGCCGATTCCTGGCGCGTCGAGATGGGGGCATAGATGGAAAAGACCTGGAACAACAAGGCCTGGTTCCTGGTGCTGCCGGTGCTGGTGCTGGTGGCGTTCTCGGCGGTCATCCCGCTGATGACCGTCGTCAACTATTCGGTGCAGGACACGTTCGGCAACAACGTCTTCTTCTGGGCCGGCACCGAGTGGTTCGAGGAACTGCTGTCTTCCAGCCGCTTCTGGGAAGCGATGGTCCGCAACCTGATCTTCTCCTTCATCATCCTGGCGATCGAAGTGCCGCTCGGCATCTTCATCGCGCTCAACATGCCGAAAAAGGGCTGGGGCGTGCCGGTCTGCCTGGTGCTCATGGCGCTGCCGCTGCTGATTCCGTGGAACGTCGTCGGCACCATCTGGCAGGTCTTCGGCCGCAACGACATCGGTCTGCTCGGCTACTACGTCAACGCGCTCGGCATCGACTACAACTATGTGCAGGACCCGTTCGATGCCTGGGTCACCGTCATCATCATGGATGTCTGGCACTGGACCAGCCTCGTCGTGCTGCTCTGCTATGCCGGCCTGGTCTCCATTCCGGATGCCTTCTATCAGGCGGCCAAGATCGATGGCGCCTCGCGCTGGGCGGTGTTCCGCTACATCCAGCTGCCGAAGATGAACAGGGTGCTGCTGATCGCCGTGCTGCTTCGCTTCATGGACAGCTTCATGATCTATACCGAACCCTTCGTGGTGACGGGAGGCGGTCCCGGCAACTCGACGACATTCCTGTCGATCGACCTCGTCAAGACCGCGCTCGGCCAGTTCGACCTCGGTCCGGCCGCAGCCATGTCGCTGGTCTACTTCCTCATCGTCCTTCTGCTGTCATGGGTCTTCTACACCGTGATGACCAACTACGACGCGGAGCGCTGAGATGACCGGCGCCAACGAAAGAGCCGATAGAGTGAGCGAGACCACAGCAGCGGGCAAACTGGCGAGCACACTCTCGCAGGATCAGGTCGCCCGGCTGATGCGCAAACGCGGCGAGGAATCGCGCTGGTGGTGGATCGTGCCGACGGTCTACATCGTCGTGCTTTTGCTGCCGATCTACTGGCTCATTAATATGAGCTTCAAGACCAATGCCGAGATCGTCTCCTCGCTGACGCTCTATCCGCACCAGCCGACGCTCGCCAACTACGTCACCATCTTCACCGACGCCTCCTGGTACTCGGGCTACATCAACTCGATCACCTATGTGGTGATGAATATGGTGATTTCGGTGGCTGCCGCGCTGCCGGCAGCCTACGCCTTCTCGCGCTACCGCTTCCTCGGCGACAAGCACCTGTTCTTCTGGCTGCTGACCAACCGCATGGCGCCGCCGGCGGTGTTCGCGCTGCCGTTCTTCCAGCTCTATTCGGCCTTCGGCCTGATCGACACGCACATTGCGGTGGCGCTGGCGCACTGCCTGTTCAACGTGCCGCTGGCGGTGTGGATCCTCGAAGGCTTCATGTCGGGTGTGCCGAAGGAAATCGACGAAACCGCCTATATCGACGGCTATTCGTTCCCGCGCTTCTTCGTCAGGATCTTCATGCCCCTGATCGCCAGCGGCATTGGCGTGGCCTGCTTCTTCTGCTTCATGTTCTCCTGGGTGGAACTGTTGATTGCCCGCACGCTGACCACCACCGACGCCAAGCCGATCGCCGCCACCATGACCCGCACGGTTTCGGCCGCTGGCATGGACTGGGGCCTGCTCGCCGCCGCCGGCGTGCTGACGTTGATCCCCGGCGCGCTCGTCATCTGGTTTGTGCGCAATTATATCGCCAAGGGCTTCGCCCTGGGGAGGGTTTGACGATGAATTTCGACCTCACCTGGATGGCGTGGACGTGGCCGACGGCGGCCTTTTTCGGGACCATCCTTCTGCTGCTGTGCGGCATGGCGGCTTGGGAATACGCTTCGCCGGGCGGCAATCCGCGCGTCGGCGTGCTGCGCTTCGAGACAACGCGCGGCGACCGTCTTTTCCTGTCGCTGCTTGGCAGCGCCTTTATCCATCTCGCTTGGTTGGGTCTTGTCGGATCCAACCTGTGGTGGGCTCTCGCTCTCTCCGTGGTCTACGCCATTGGCGTGTTCCGCTACGTATAGAGGGGGAAACTGTTGGAGCGACCGCGTGCCGGCGGCCGCTCCAGATCGCACTTGAACCTTAAAACTGTGGAGGAAACACATGCGAAGGCAATTTTTAACATCAACGACGGCCCTTGTCCTGTTGCTGGGCGTGGGCAATGCCTATGCCGGGATGGACGAGGCAAAGGCTTTCCTGGACAAGGAAATCGGCCCGCTCTCGACGCTCGACCGCGCTGGCCAGGAAGCCGAAATGCAGTGGTTCATCGATGCCGCGAAGCCTTTCGCCGGCATGGACATCAAGGTCGTTTCGGAAACCATCGCCACGCACCAGTATGAATCGCAGGTGCTGGCGCCGGCCTTTACCGCCATCACCGGCATCAAGATCACGCATGACGTCATCCAGGAAGGCGACGTCGTCGAGAAGATCCAGACCCAGATGCAGACGGGCCAGAACCTTTATGACGGCTGGGTCAACGATTCCGACCTGATCGGCACCCACTGGCGCTACCAGCAGGTGCGCAATTTGACCGACTGGATGGCGGGCGAGGGCAAGGATGTCACCAACCCGAACCTCGACCTGAAGGATTTTATCGGCACCTCGTTCACGACCGCTCCGGACAAGAAGCTCTACCAGCTTCCCGACCAGCAGTTCGCGAACCTCTACTGGTTCCGTTACGACTGGTTCAACGACGAGAAGAACAAGGCGGACTTCAAGGCCAAGTACGGCTACGACCTTGGCGTTCCCGTCAACTGGTCTGCCTATGAGGACATCGCCGAGTTCTTCACCGGCCGCGAGATCGACGGCAAGAAGGTCTATGGCCACATGGACTACGGCAAGAAGGACCCGTCGCTCGGCTGGCGGTTCACCGACGCCTGGCTGTCGATGGCCGGCAATGGCGACAAGGGCCTGCCGAACGGTCTGCCGGTCGATGAGTGGGGCATCAAGGTCGACGAGAATTCGCGTCCGGTCGGCTCCTGCACGGCGCGCGGGGGCGACACCAATGGCCCGGCCGCCGTCTACTCGATCCAGAAATACCTCGACTGGCTGAAGGCCTACGCTCCGGCGGAAGCCCAGGGCATGACCTTCTCCGAATCCGGCCCGGTTCCGGCGCAGGGCGCGGTTGCCCAGCAGATCTTCTGGTACACCGCCTTCACCGCTTCGATGGTCGATGCCGGCGCCAAGGCGGTGCTGAACGACGACGGTACGCCGAAGTGGCGCATGGCGCCGTCGCCGCATGGCGTCTACTGGAAGGACGGCATGAAGCTCGGCTATCAGGACGTCGGCTCCTGGACGCTGATGAAGTCGACCCCGACCGACCGCGCCAAGGCCGCCTGGCTCTACGCGCAGTTCGTCACCTCGAAGACAGTCGACGTGAAGAAGAGCCATGTCGGCTTGACCTTCATCCGCGAGAGCACGATCCACGACAAGAGCTTCACCGAGCGGGCTCCGAAGCTCGGTGGCCTGATCGAGTTCTACCGTTCGCCGGCCCGCGTTCAGTGGTCGCCGACCGGCACCAACGTGCCTGACTATCCGAAGCTGGCACAGCTCTGGTGGCAGGCGATCGGCGATGCGTCGTCGGGCGCCAAGACCGCGCAGGAAGCGATGGACTCGCTCTGCGGCGAACAGGAAAAGGTCATGAGCCGCATCGAGAAGTCGGGCGTTCAGGGCGATATCGGCCCGAAGATGGCCGAAGAGCATGACCTCGCCTACTGGAACGCCGACGCGGTCAAGAAGGGCAATCTCGCTCCTCAGTTGAAGATCGAGAACGAGAAGGAAAAGCCGATCACCATCAACTACGACGAACTGGTGAAGAGCTGGCAGAAGTAGCCTTGGTGTCGGCGCTCGCGCCAGCATCATGAGAATAGGGGGAGGCGGCATCTTGCCGTCTCCCCTGTTTGTGCAAAAGACTAAAGCGCGTCGCGTTGAGACGGATTCATGCAACGCGCTTTAGGTCTTTGTTTTTGTGCATGTCGTTCTCCCAAAACCGAGGTCACCTTTGGGCGACATGCATTAAGCGGGGAAGCAGAATGACCGGATACATCCTTGCCATCGACCAGGGCACGACTTCGACCCGGGCGATCCTGTTCGACGGCGATATGAAGGTCGCCGGCAGCGGGCAGAGGGAATTCATCCAGCACTATCCGGCCTCCGGCTGGGTCGAGCACGATCCCGAAGACATCTGGGCGAGCGTGGTGACGACCGTGAAGGCGGCGCTGAAGAAGGCCGGCCGGGCTGCATCCGAAGTGGCCGCGCTCGGCATCACCAATCAGCGCGAGACCATCGTCATCTGGGACAAGGCGACCGGCAAGCCGATCCACAATGCCATTGTCTGGCAGGACCGGCGCACCACGCCGCTGTGCCAGAAACTGAAGAAGCAGGGACTGGAGAAAAAGTTCACCAAAAAAACCGGCCTGCTGCTTGATCCGTATTTTTCCGGTACCAAGATCGCCTGGATGCTGGACAAGGTAAAAGGGGCGCGGCGTCGTGCCGAGAAAGGCGAGTTGCTCGCCGGCACCATCGACAGCTTTCTGATCTGGCGGCTGACCGGCGGCAAGGTCCACGCCACGGATGCCACCAACGCGTCGCGCACGCTGGTCTACAATATCGAGAAAAATGCCTGGGACAACGAACTGCTGTCGATACTGAACATCCCGGCGAAAATGCTACCCGAGGTAAAGGACTGCGCCGATGACTATGGAATCACGGAGAAAAATCTCTTCGGCGCCGAGATAAGAATCCTCGGTGTTGCCGGCGACCAGCATGCGGCGACCATCGGCCAGGCCTGTTTCGAGCCGGGCATGATGAAATCCACCTACGGCACGGGCTGCTTTGCGCTGCTCAACACCGG
>NZ_RZRR01000183.1:0-7643 GCF_003998555.1 Mesorhizobium sp. M7A.F.Ca.CA.002.09.1.1
GCCTCGGGCGGGCTGACCTTCGCCACCGTTTACGTGCCGGCCCGGGGCGCCGTCGAAGGGACGCCGCTGCCGTGGTTCTTCTTCGCCGAAAAGTTCCTGGCGGGATTGCTGTCGATGATCTCGGGCATTCCGGGCGGTATCTTCGCGCCCTCGCTGGCTGTCGGCGCCGGCATCGGCAGTTCGCTCGGCCTCCTCTTTGGCGCGAGCACTGGGGTGGCGGCACTGCTCGGCATGGCCGGCTATTTCGCCGGTGTGGTGCAAGCGCCGATGACGGCCTTCGTCATCATCCTGGAGATGACCGGCAATCACGACAATGTCATCGCGCTGATGCTGGCCTCGATGCTGGGCTACGGCACGGCGCGCATGATCTCGCACGAGCCGCTCTATCACGCGCTATCGCGTGTCTTCATCGCCGAGGCGATCCGGCGCCGCCGGGCGGAGGCCGGGCCGGGGCAAGTATGAAAGAAAAAAGGCCGGACTTCGCGGCCCGGCCTTTCCCTCAAAAAAGTAGCTTTGCCTATTTACACTTGGCGATCGATGTCAGCGCCGCCGAAATGCCCTTCAGAGAGAAGACATAGGAGGTGGGATTGCCGCGGCCGGACTTCGCCGTCACCTTCATGTCGGTGCCGGTCTTCATGGCGGCGATCAGTACCGGCTCCTCGGCGGCATTCTCGACCCAGGCCGATTTGCCGCGCGTGAACATCGAAAACGTCTTCTTGTCGATGGTCACGGTGGCCTTGGAGCCTTCCTGGAAATTGTAGCCGGCAATGAATTGCGGCTCGTAGGACACTTGCTGGCCGGGCCGCTGGCTGACGAAGAAGAACATATCGCCATGGTCGAGCGTGGGCGGCTGCTTGTCGGTCGGCACGGTCAGGACATAGCAGACCTTGCCGCCCGATGCCTGGTAGCTGTAGGTGCCCCAGGCATTGTGCTGGCCGATCTTGGTCGCCGACTGCGCCAGTGCCGGCGCTGCCACGGCCACCAGGGCCAGACTCGAAACTATCGCAATCAATCCGCGCATCGCTTTTCCCGTATTCCAAATGGTGCGGAGGCAGGCCGGCTTGGCGTCCTGCCCGTCGCTTCATTTTGATTTAATCTGGGTTACCAAACGGTGAATTTCCGAAGAGAAAAGGACCCTCACCCCGAGGAAACCGCCACCATACCCGCGCCGCCGCCCTGCGAGCGGGTGGCGCGACATCCCTTTGGCGACTTGAAGGCCACGAAAGCGGCAAGAGTTTGACTTTTTACGCTGTCGCCGAAAGCCGGCTTCAACGGCGTTCCGCGCGCGTGTTCAGCCCTTCTCGGCCATGGCGTCCCTGGCGGCCTGCCGGTGCGCAGTGGTGATGTGGGCACTGACGGCGGTGATCGCGGCGGTGAGCACAGCGATGTCGTCGGTGAAGCCAAGCCCGAAGACGAAGTCGGGGATGACATCCACCGGCAGCACGAAATAGCCGAGCGCGGCCAGCAGAATGCCCTTGGCGCGCAGCGGCGTGTTCTTGTCCATGGCGCAATAATAGGCGGCCACGACCTCTTCCATGAAGGGGATCTGCCGCGCGGCCTTCTTGGCTGTGCGCCAGAATTTCTCGCGCACTTCGCTCTCGTCTGACGGCTTGCCGCCAAAGCCGAAGAAATCAAAACCGGATTGTTGCGCCATCAGTCTCTCCTTGCGGGGCTCATGCGCATCCGGCGCCTGCCCCGCGGGGGAAAATGTGGTGAAACCCGACCCCCGCTACAAGATGCCGGTGCCGATTTGGGCCTGCCGAGGCGATACCAGGCCTCAGGCGCCGGCAAAACGGTTCATTTTCGTGGCCAGATCGATATCGAGCGCAGTGACGCCGCCGGCGTCGTGGGTGTTCAGCGTCACGTCGACGGTCTTGTAGACATTCGACCAGTCGGGATGATGATCCATCGCCTCGGCGGCAAGCGCGACGCGGGTCATGAAGGCGAAAGCCTCGGAGAAATTCGCGAAGGTGAATGTGCGCTTGATGGAGGCGCCGTCTTCCGCCAGCGCCCAGCCGTCGAGGCCCGTCAATGCGGCTTCAGCGGCTTGCCTGCCCAGTTTCTCTCTCGCCATGTCCCTATCCTGTGCTATTCGAAAACGACCCTCACCATAGCGACGGATCGATGAGCGCGAAGCCTATAAATTCCATTCTCTTCGTCTGCCTCGGCAACATCTGCCGGTCGCCGCTGGCGGAAGGTGTCTTCCGCGCCGTTTGGGCCGAGCGCGGGTCGGCCCGGGATATCCTGCTCGATTCGGCGGGAACCAGTGACTGGGAGGCCGGCTCTGCCCCCGATCGACGCGCGATCGCGGTCGCCATGCGGCACGGCGTCGACATTTCCGGGCAGAGGGCGCGCAAGGTCACGCCGCAGGACCTCCACCGTTTCGACCTGATCCTTGGCATGGACCGGTCGAATGTCGCTGACCTGAAGGCGCTGGCGCCGGCGGCCGTGCAGGACCGTATCCATCTGTTCCTGGAATTCGCGCAGGGAAAGGCACGCGACGTGCCGGATCCTTATCATGACGAGGCAGAAGCCTTCGCTTCCGCCTATCGCATGATCCGCGAGGCGTCGGAGGCGCTGGCGACAAGGCTGGAGGCGCGGGCGTCCGTGCCTGACAGCGGCCAGGCTTCCTCGACGATGTAGGGTCCGCCGCCGACCGAATCGCGCGACGACATCAAAACGAAACGGCCGATGCGGAACGGCAGCGTCGAGAAATTGCCGCGCGCCGACAGATATTGGGCAACGTCCAGCGGGGTCGAATTGCGCAAGCGCGCCAGCGTCACATGCGGCATGAATTTGCGCGGGTCGGCCGGGATGCCGAGCCGCTGGCAGATGCGGTCGACCTCACCTTGAAGGGCGGCCAGATCGGGCGAGGCGGAAGCGCCCGCCCATACCGCATGCGGCTTCTTCTGGCCGAAAGCGCCGACGCCGGTCAGCGCCAGCGAGAAAGAAGGGCGGTGGACGCGGTCGAGCGCGTTGGCGATCTCGTCGGCGACATGGCCGGGAACATCGCCGATGAAGCGCAGCGTCAGATGGTAGTTTTCGACGTCGATCCAGCGAGCTCCCGGCAAGCCGCCCCGCAGCAGGGACAGCGAAAGGGCAGCGTCACGCGGAATTTCGAGGGCGGTGAAAAGACGCGGCATGAAGAGCCTCCCTTCCTCGAATCGAACTGTCACCCATAGCGAATCATCGATAGTCAAACGGAGCAAGAGGTTTGTTGGCCACAGTCCCTGTTAAAAGCTCGCCGGGCGGAAACAGTTCCAACCCGCTAGGAATCGCCCGGCACCGCCGCGATCACCTTCTCGACCGCGGGCAGGATGCGTTCGACCATCTGGTCGACGCCTCGTGCGCTCGGATGCAGGCCGTCCTCGAGCTGCATGCCGGGCTGGCCGGCGACGCCGTCGAGAAAGAACGGGTAGAGCGCGACGTCGTATTTCTTCGCCAGGTCCGGGAAAATGGCGTCGAAGGCGCTCTGGTAGTCGGGACCGAGATTGGGTGCGGCGCGCATGCCGGCCAGAAGCACGGCAATCTTGCGCTGCTTCAGCTTGCTCAGCATCTCGTCGAGGTTCTTTTTGGTGATGTCGGGCGAGACGCCGCGCAGCATGTCGTTGGCGCCGAGTTCGAGGATGACCAGCTGCGTGCCGTCCGGCACCGACCAGTCAAGCCGCGCCAGGCCGCCGCTCGTCGTGTCGCCGGAGACGCCGGCATTGGCGACGGTCACGTCGTGGCCTTTGGCGCCAAGCGCTGCCTGCAGCCTGTCGGTAAAGCCCTGGTCGGGTCCAAGGCCATAGCCCGCCATCAGGCTGTCACCGAAGCCGACGATCTTGAACGGCTCGGCACGCGCCGACGACATGACGCCGCAAATGGCGAGGAAAACCACGAAGCCTGCGGCAATACTGCGTTTGAAAGACATGCGGCAGGCCCCATATGAGCTAGGAATTCTCCAGTCGACGGCTTCCGGCAAGCAGAGCCTTCATTCCCAGATATAGGACGATTTCATTTTGACAGAAGCCGTCATCGCGCTGAAAGACGTGTCCCTGACCCTTGGCGAGGGCGCTTCATCGGTCCATGTGCTGAAGGGGGTGAGCCTCGACGTGGCGACCGGCGAGGCGACCGGCATCGTCGGACCTTCGGGTTCCGGCAAGTCGACCTTGCTGATGGTCCTGGCAGGCCTGGAAAGGGTCGATTCGGGTACGGTCCGAATCGCCGGCGAGCTGCTCAACGGCAAAAGCGAGGACCAGATTGCTTCGTTTCGTGGCCGAAACATTGGCATCGTGTTCCAGTCCTTCCATCTCATTCCCAACATGACGGCGCTCGAAAATGTCGCGGTGCCGCTGGAACTGGCCGGCCATTCCGATCCGTTCGCGGTGGCGGCGCGCGAGCTGGCGGCGGTTGGCCTCAGCGACCGCGTCACCCACTATCCCGGCGAATTGTCGGGCGGCGAGCAGCAGCGCGTGGCGATCGCCCGCGCATTGGCGCCGTCGCCGCGCATCCTGATCGCCGACGAGCCGACCGGCAATCTGGACCAGGCGACCGGGCGGCAGGTCGCCGACCTCCTGTTTGCGAAGGCGGCCGAGCGCGGCATGACGCTGGTGCTGGTGACGCATGATCCGGCGCTCGCGGCACGCTGTTCGCGCCAGGTTTCGATGCACTCGGGCCGGATCGAGGCACCGGCGCCGGTCAAGGTGACGGCCTGATGCCGCTGTCCCGGACGTTGAGGCTCGCTGTCCGCTTCTCGCTGCGCGAGATGCGCGGCGGCCTGTCCGGTTTCCTGATCTTCCTCGCCTGCATCGCGCTCGGCGTCGCGGCCATCGGCGGCGTCAACTCGGTGGCGCGTTCGATCACCGCCGGTGTCGCCAATCAGGGCCCGACGCTGCTTGGCGGCGATCTTCGCTTCCAGATCAACCAGCGTGACGCCAGTCAGGCGGAGCGCAGCTTCCTTGACGGGCTCGGCACGGTTTCGCGGACCGCCAGCATGCGTTCGATGGCGCGTCTCGCCGACGGATCCGACCAGGCGCTGGTCGAGGCCAAGGCGGTCGACCATGTCTATCCGCTCTATGGCACGCTGGAGACCGAGCCGGCGCTGTCGAAACAGGAACTGTTCGGCGAAGAGTTCGGCGTCTTCGGTGCGGCAGCGCCCGATCTTCTGTTCGAGCGGTTGCACGTCAAGCTTGGCGACCGGCTGAAGCTCGGCACCGCTACTTTCGAACTGCGCGCCAAGCTGGTCGCCGAACCGGATGCCGTGTCCGACGGCTTCGGCTTCGCGCCGAGGCTGATGATCTCGACCGAAGGGTTGGCGGCCACTGGACTGATCCAGCCGGGCAGCCTGGTCGAGAATGCCTACAAAATCCGGCTGCCGGCGGACGCCGACGAGGCAAGGCTCAAGGCCATCCAGGATCAGGCCGCCACGGATTTTCCGGAAGCCGGCTGGTCGATCCGCACGCGCAGCAACGCGGCGCCCGCGCTGTCGTCCAACATCGAACGCTTCTCGCAGTTCCTGACCCTGGTCGGGCTGACGGCGCTGGTGGTCGGCGGCGTCGGCGTCGCCAATGCGGTGCGCGCCTATCTCGACGGCAAGCGCGGCGTCATCGCCACCTTCAAGAGCCTGGGCGCTTCGGGCGGCTTCGTCTTTGCCGTCTATCTCGTGCAGATCCTGATCATAGCCGGATTGGGTGTCGTGCTAGGCCTTGTGCTCGGCGCACTAATGCCCTTCGCGGCGAGCGCGGCCTTGCAATCCGTCATTCCGGTGCCGGCCGAAGGCGGCTTCTATCCCGGCGCGCTCGGCATGGCGGCGCTGTTCGGCCTGCTGGTGACGTTGGCTTTCGCGCTGCTGCCGCTCGGCCGCGCCCGCGACGTGCCGGCAACCGCGCTGTTTCGCGAAATGGGACTGGAAGGCCGCGGCTTGCCGCGCCCCGCCTATGTCGCGGCGGCCATAGGCATCGCGCTGCTGCTTGCGGCGCTGGCCATTCTGTTCTCGGGCGACCAGCGCATCGCCTCGATCTTTGTCGGCGCTACCGTCTTCGCCTTCCTGGTGCTGCGCTCGGTCGGCGCACTGGTGCAATGGGCGGCCAGGAAAAGCCCGCGCGTGCGCTTCGTGGCGCTCAGGCTCGCCATCGGCAACATCCATCGGCCAGGCGCCCTGACGCCATCGGTGGTGCTGTCCCTGGGGCTCGGGCTGACGCTATTGGTGACGCTGGCGCTGATCGACGGCAATCTCAGGCGACAGATCTCAGGCAGCCTGCCGGAACGGGCGCCGAACTTCTTCTTCGTCGACATCCAGAGCGCCGATGTCGCGTCCTTCTCGGCGCTGATCGGCAAGGAGGCGCCGCAGGGCGTGCTGGCCAAGGTGCCGATGCTGCGCGGCCGGGTGATGGCGCTGAACGGTGTCGATGTCGACAAGGTGAAGGTGCCGGCGGAAGGCGCCTGGGTGCTGAGGGGGGATCGCGGCCTGACCTATGACACCAGGCAGCCGGAGAACGCGACGCTGACCGAGGGCAGTTGGTGGCCCGAAAATTACAGCGGCGAACCGCTGGTTTCGTTTTCGGCGCAAGAAGGCAAGGAGATCGGGCTGAAGCTCGGCGACACCATCACCGTCAATGTGCTGGGCCGCAACGTCACGGCCAGGATCGCCAGTTTCCGCCAAGTCGAATGGGAGACGATGGGTATCAATTTCGTCATGGTCTTCTCGCCCAACACATTCGCGGGCGCCCCGCATGGCTGGATGGCGACGCTGACCGAAAAGAGTGCATCGACGGCCGACGACGCCCGCATCCTCAACGCCGTCACCCGCGCCTTCCCGGCGGTGACGACGGTGCGGGTCAAGGACGCGCTCGACATCGTCAACCGGCTGGTCGGACAGCTCGGCACGGCGATCCGGGCGGCCGCTGGCGTGGCGCTGATCGCTTCGGTGCTGGTGCTGGCCGGCGCGCTTGCAGCCGGCAACCGGGCGCGCATCCATGATGCGGTGGTGTTGAAGACGCTGGGCGCGACACGCACGACGCTGATATCGGCCTTCTCGCTCGAATATATGCTGATCGGGCTGGCCACCGCCATTTTCGCGCTGGCGGCGGGCAGCGCAGCCGCCTGGTTCGTCGTCGCGCGCATCATGACTCTGCCGTCGCATTTCATGCCGGAGGTGGCGGTGGCAACCATTCTGTTTTCGCTGGTGATCACGGTCGGCATTGGTCTCGCCGGTACTTGGCGGGTGCTCGGCCACAAGGCAGCACCGGTGCTGCGCAACCTGTGACGACAGGCCCGGAACGGGCATCCTGGATTAAATCTTGGTAAGAAAGCCGTCCGAAAAGCCGAGGAAACGGCGCTTCGCCCTCTCACGAACCGTTACATCCGGTTACGGTCTTGTTCTTGACGCGAATAACCATCATATTTCGCCACAGGCATGCTGGAGCCCTGCCAGCGGCGCCCAGGTCCGGAAGGACCTGACACCGGACGGGGCAGAAGCAATAGAGGACTACAATGGCTGATCCCATTCGCAACTACCAGACGCGCGCCGTGCCCGGCGTCGGCGTCGGTGCCGACATCGATCAGGGCCTGCGCGCCTACATGATCAAGGTTTACAATCTGATGGGGCTTGGCCTCCTCATCACCGGTCTTGCCGCTGTCGGCACGATCATGCTGGCCACCAC
>NZ_RZRR01000184.1:0-7622 GCF_003998555.1 Mesorhizobium sp. M7A.F.Ca.CA.002.09.1.1
TGACTGGAGGTCAGAAAATGAACATTAAGAGCCTTCTCCTCGGCTCCGCTGCGGCCCTGATCGCAGTTTCCGGTGCGCGCGCCGCCGACGCCGTCGTCGTCGCCGAGCCGGAACCCGCTGAATACGTCAAGATTTGCGACGTCTACGGCGCTGGCTACTTCTACATCCCCGGCACCGAGACCTGCCTGCGCATCGGCGGCTATATCCGTTATGACATCGGTGGCGGCGACGTCGGCTCGTTCGATGGTGCAAGAAGCGCAGATCATCAGGACATCGGTGAGAGCAACGACACCTGGCGCAAGAGAGCCCGCTTCACGCTGAAGACCTGGACCGGTCAGGAAACCGAACTCGGCACCTTGAAGACCTACACCGAGACCCGCTTCAATTTCAGCAACACCCAACGCGATACGAGCCCGTTCATCAATGCTGCTGGCAACGAGCCTGTTTCGCTGAACTTCGCCTGGATCCAGCTCGGTGGCCTGCGCGTCGGTAAGGACGAATCGGCCTTCGATACGTTCGTCGGCTACGCCGGCAACGTCATCCAGGATACGCTGGTTCCCTATGGCGGCTTCGACACCAACGTCATCCAGTATTACTTCGATGCTGGCAACGGCTTCTCGGCTGTGGTTTCACTCGAAGAAGGCTATGGCGCCTACACGATCGACAGCTATGTTCCGCATGTCGTCGGCGGTGTGAAGTGGACGCAGGGCTGGGGTGCAATCACCGGCGTTGTTTCGTATGACAGCAACTACGAAGAAGTCGCCACCAAGGTTCGCTTGGACGTGAACGCGACGAACGAGCTGACGCTGTTCATCATGGGCGGTTACGGCACCGACGACAACTACACCGACGCAAGCTTGAATTTCCCTGCTGGTGGTCGCGGCATGTACAAGCAGTGGAGCGGCAATTGGGCACTGTGGGGCGGTGGCACCTACAAGTTCAACGAGAAGACCTCGTTCAACGCTCAGGTGTCATATGACGAGGGCAAGAACCTCGGCATCGCGGCGAACATCGCCTACGACGTGGTTCCTGGCTTCACGGTTACGGCCGAAGTCGATTACCTTAATGTCGGCAACGACACCGTGTCCAACTGGACCCATGCCGACAAGAAGAGCAACATCGGCGGTATCCTCCGCTTCCAGCGCTCGTTCTAAGGGCTGGTTCCTTACAGGTGAAATCCAGCCCGGGCGCGCAAACGCCCGGGCTGTTTTTGTTTCGTGACTGGATCAAGGCAAACGGAAGGATGGGGGTAACGGTAGCTGAATAAATCCGTGGGGTGGTTTCGTGGGATCCGCTGATGGGCGGATGAAATCACAACTGCGTGATTAAAATCTCTTGAAAGGACGCTTCCAAGCGGGTAGGGCTGACCTATCCCACTCGGGGGTGTGGCAAATGATGACGAACGAAGCGATTCAAGAGGGCGAGTCCTCTGATCATTTTTCGATGTTTTCTTCTCAAAGTCCGAAGATTCGATACACCTACAACAAGATTAGAGAAGTAAAATCGCATCGGGTCGGAGATCTTTTTTCAGCATATCGGGACATATTATGGGATGATGGGCGGCATAAGTATAATGTCAGCTCGTTCATCGGCGAAATAGACGAGATTCTCCTTGGTGAGCGTTTCAGCGCCTTTGACCAAAGTACCCTGGACAACCTTATCGGCACCCTGCGCCAGCGCGGCAACAGCAACGCAACCATCAATCGAAAGATGGCTGCCCTCAGCAAACTGCTGCGCAAGGCTCACAAGATGGGAGATATCCACAGCCTGCCCGAGTTCCGCCGCCAGAAGGAGCGGGCGGGTCGGATTCGCTTCCTCGAAAGGGACGAAGAGGCGCGCCTGTTCGCCGCCATCAAGAGCCGCAGCGAGGATGCCTACAGGCTTTCCGTTTTCCTGGTCGACACCGGATGCCGTCTCGGCGAGGCGCTTGGGCTGATCTGGAACGATATCCAGGAGCATCGCGTCTCCTTCTGGATCACCAAATCCGGCCGCAGCCGCACCATTCCGATGACCGAGCGGGTCAAGGAGGTCATCAAGCTGCCTCCCACCGAGGGTCGTCGGCCCAAAGGACCGTTCACCAAGCTCAGCCAGGCACAGTTCCGTGCCATCTGGAACGACGCGAAGGCCGAAGTCGGCCTCGGCGCCGACGATCAGGTGGTGCCGCACATATTGCGCCATACCTGCGCCTCGCGTCTTGTCCAGGGCGGCATCGACATCAGGCGCGTGCAGATGTGGCTCGGCCACCAAACGCTGTCGATGACGATGCGCTACGCGCATCTGGCCACCAACGATCTCGATGGCTGTGTCATCGTGCTGGAAACGCCTCGATCGACTCAGCCGGGCGGCAATTGCGCTGAAGGCCCCATGTTTTCTTCGCCCGTGACGACGCCTTCGTCGCCGACGGCAGAGCGGAAAAAGAGGGACGGGGCAGCCGCCGCCGCTAAGGAGTCGCCGAAAGCGACTCGGAAAAGTTCAAAAGCCAAGTAGGCTGAAGAAACTTGCCTATACTATCATAGCTATCCCGTGACCTTGTTCGGTCATGGGATTTACTTCAGGATATTCTTCCGCTCGGCCTGATCGAGAAAAGCGCCTATGTCGCCCGGTAGGCTGCCGGTCTCGAGGAACGGCGCATGGCCCTGACCCTCGACGGTGATCGTCTCCATCATGGAATGGCGCTCTCTCATCTGCTTGAGCGTGTCTGTGGACAGCAATCTCGAATTAACGCCCCGTATGGTGAGCAGAGGAATCGCGGCCAACGCCTCGAATTGCGGCCATAGGTCAGGCAGCTTCTGCGTCAGATCGAGACTGGCAACGGTATCCACCAGCTTCG
The DNA here is from genome assembly GCF_003998555.1 of Mesorhizobium sp. M7A.F.Ca.CA.002.09.1.1. Classification (NCBI taxonomy): domain Bacteria; kingdom Pseudomonadati; phylum Pseudomonadota; class Alphaproteobacteria; order Hyphomicrobiales; family Phyllobacteriaceae; genus Mesorhizobium; species Mesorhizobium sp. M7A.F.Ca.CA.002.09.1.1. The sequence continues at coordinate 2,831 of NZ_RZRR01000184.1, forward strand.
GATCGAAATCCGGCACCAGCCCACCATCCGTTTCGCGGTAGAGAGCCCATACCATCCGATCCCAATCGGCGCCGGCAAGAGCGGAGAAGTCTTCGCCATGCACGCTGCGCTGGGCGGCCGCCGCCTGTGTGCGGGTTTTCGGTGCCGGGTCGCGCTCGAGATAAGACTGGATATGGGCAAGTCCGGCCGTCTCGATCATCGGTCCGATGTCGTTGAAAACAATGGCTTTCAGGACGGATGGCCGCATCGTCCCGAGCACATGGATGATCAATCCCCCGCGCGAGGTGCCGATGAAGGCCGCTTCTCCGATGTTCAGCGCCGCCAGCCCGGCGAGAATGTCGCCGGCCTCCACGCCGACATTGTAATTTTTGACGTCGGGATCATAAGCTGACTGCCCGCGCCCGCGGTAGTCGAAGGCGATGACCTTTCGTGGAGTTGCCGCATGCGTCGACAGATAGAGCGCCAGCTCGTGAAAATCCCTGGCATTGCGGGTCAGGCCAGGCAGGCAGACAACCGGCCAGGGTCCGGAATTGGCCTCGCCATAGACGCGCGCATGGAGTTTTAACCCGTCCGGTGCGCTGTAGAAGAAGTCGGAAAAAAGCTGCTCGCTTGCCATCGGAATGTGCGACCTCGCTGTATCAATCTGGACAGCTACAGGCGAGGGCAGGGATGGTCAATAAAAGGCGCTCTTGCCTTCTCCCACAAGTGGAGAAGGACAGAAAGGCTCAACTCCGCCCGTTCACCAGATCCCCGACAATGTCGTATTCGCCGGAAATACGCATCTTGTAGACCTCGTAATTCTCCATCACTCGCTGAACGTAACTTCTTGTTTCCGTGTAGGGAATCCGCTCGATCCAGTCGACGACCGCGTCGATGTCCTTGCCGCGCGGGTCGCCATATCTGCCCACCCACTGCCTGGCCCGGTTGGGGCCGGCATTGTAGCCGGCGAAGGTCAGCACGTAGGAGCCGTTGAAGCGGTCGGGCTGTTCGCCGAGGAAGGCCGAACCAAGCGTCGCGTTGTAGCCGGCATCGGTGGTCAGCCGTGTTTGCGAAAACTGCAGCCCGGCCTTCTTCGCCAATTGCCTTGCGGTTCCCGGCATCAGCTGCAGCAGCCCGCGCGCGCCGGCGCTCGACACGGCGCCGATGTTGAATTCGCTTTCCTGGCGGGCGATCGCATAGGCCAGCGCCTTGCCTGAGCCGGAAATGTCGGCCGAATCGGGAATGACGCCGAGCGGATGCGACAATGCGCCGACATCAATGCCGCGCGCCCCGGCGATCTTGCCGATTTTCAGCGCCATGAAATGGTTCCCTTGCTTTTCGGCAAGGACAGCGAGCAGCGCCAGTTCGCCTGGACTGGTCAACTGCCCGGCAAGGTCGCGATAGAGCGTCTCGGCATAGCGGTCGTAGCCCGCCTCCTGCAGCCGCTTGATGGCGCTGACGGCCTCGCGGCCGGCAAAGTTCTGCCGGTCGGCTGCGCTTGGCGAGGGATAGACGATGTTGAGCGCCTGCCGGCCGACACGTTCGGCGGCAAGCTGGCCGTAGAATGTCGTGCCGTAGGCAGCGGCGCGCGCAAAATAATCCTTGGCGTTGCCCGGGCCGCCGACTTCGGCGGCACGGCCGAGCCAGTAATACGCGCGCGACAGCGTCATCGGCCCTTGGGCAAGGTCGGCGATGCGAGCGAAATGCGTTGCGGCAAGCTTGGGGTCGTTCAGGCCGCGCAACGCGTACCAGCCGGCATGGAATTCGGCGTCGGCCGCATTGGTGGCACTTTCGGCAGCGTGTGTAGCGACGATCTTGTACGCGGCCTTCATGTCGCCCTGGTCGACCAGTTCACGCGACAGCACCCGGCGCTCGACCCACCAGGCATCCGGATCGACCAGAGCTTCGCGATCGGTCGGTGCCTGCATCACAATGGCTGCAGCGCCGGCAAAATCCTCCTGCTTGCGCAAATATTCGGCCTGCGCGAAGAAGTAGCCGGCCGAACGTTGCATTGCCGGCACGGCCTTCAGCAGCTTGGGCGCGTTCTTGTCGCCTTTGTCGGCCGCCGCCCATGCATCGGCGAGCTGCTGGGCGCCGGCGAGGCCGGCGACGCGCAGCGCGGAATTCGCGCGGTCGGCATAGAACATGCGCTCCATGCGAAAGCGGTGGTCCGCGGCCGGGATCAGGCTGCCGAATTCCTTGATCAGCGCCGCCTCGTCCTTGGCCTCCAGGATCGCGGTGCGCCAGAAGGGCGACAGCACGGAACGCGCCGCCTTGGTATTGCTGGACGCCACATAGGCGCGGGCGAGAACCATCACGCCTTCGAATGTCTGCGGCTGGCTGCCATCGAACGCCCTGATGACGATGTCGGGGGCAGGGTTCTCTCGATAGAGCGCGCGCTCGCTGTTCTTGCGCAGGGCTACGGTCCCCGGCCAGTTGGGCAGCATCTTGGCCGCAGCAGTGATATCGTCGCTCGGAACCTTGTCGCCGCCATAAAGCGCGATCGCCCAGGCAAGGATATGCTGGTCGAGCGACTGCGCCGGAAGGGCATCGCGCACGCCACGAGCGCGGAGACTATCACCCCGCGCCAACGCATCCAGTCCGCTTTTCAGAGGGGCGACGTCGGGCAAGGGCGCCTGTCGCGTTCTGTCCTGCAGGTCTGGCAGCGCAATTGCCGCGCCTGGAATCGGAATGGCTGAGGTGACCCGTGCGTCCACGCTGCCGCTGATCGCCATGCCCGGCATCAGCGCGAGCGCGGCGCCAAGCAGCGCGAGAAGGTGAGGCCGACCGCCCGGCATGATCCCTAAATCTTTCCTTGTCCTGGCATTCCACAAGCTGGCGAAGATGCCTCGAAGCCTAAACTTAGGTCGTGAAGAGCCCGTAAACAAAGAGTTAGCGAGGCCGTTCGAATTGCGCTTGCTGGCACCATGGCAATGCTTGCCGCGCAACCATGTCGAGACTATGGTGCGCCGCTTCGCTTTCGGTTAGAAGGCGCGACCACAAACACCGACACAAAACACCAGAAGTGCCAAGGAGTTGGACGATATGCTGAGAGGCTCGCTTACTGCGCTCGTGACACCGTTCGAAAAGAGCGGGCGTTTCGACGAGAAAGCCTTTCGCGCATTCGTCGAATGGCAACTCGCGGAGGGCACGACGGGCCTGGTGCCGGTCGGCACCACCGGCGAGTCGCCGACACTGTCGCATGACGAGCACCGCCAGGTCGTCAAGGTATGCATCGAGGTGGCCAAGGGACGAGTTCCGGTCGTCGCCGGCGCTGGTTCCAACAACACCGAGGAAGCCGTCGGGCTCGTGCAGTATGCCGAGAAGGCCGGCGCCGATGCCGCCCTGGTCGTCACGCCTTATTATAACAGGCCGACGCAGCGCGGCCTGTATGAGCACTTCGCGGCGGTCGCCAGGGCGACCAAGCTGCCGATCATCATCTACAACATCCCGCCGCGCTCGGTCATCGACATGATGCCGGACACGATGGGCCGGCTCGTGCACGACTTCAAGAACATCGTCGGTGTCAAGGATGCCACCGGCAAGGTCGAACGGGTTTCCGAGCAGCGTGCCACGTGCGGCAAGGATTTCATCCAGCTTTCGGGCGAAGATGCTTCGGCGCTTGGATTCAACGCGCATGGCGGCGTCGGCTGTATTTCGGTGACGTCGAACGTCGCGCCGCGGCTGTGCGCCGAATTCCAGGAGGCAACGCTTGCCGGCGACAGCGCCAAGGCGCTGGATCTGCAGGATCGCCTGCTGCCGCTGCACAAGGCGATCTTCATCGAGCCTGGCGTTTCCGGCGCCAAATACGCGCTGTCGAAGCTAGGCAAGGTCGAAAACGTGCTGCGCTCGCCGTTGGTGACGATCGAACAGTCGACTGCCGACAAGATCGATGCGGCTATGAAGCACGCCGGCTTGATTAATTAGGGATGAGGCGCCACCTCTCCGCATCATGAATCAAGTCAGAAAAGCCGATCCCAACAACAAGACCGTTTCGGAAAACCGCAAGGCGCGGTTTTCCTATGAGGTGCTCGACACGGTCGAGGCCGGTCTGGTGCTGACCGGCACCGAGGTCAAGTCGCTGCGCCAGGGCCAGGCCAACATCCAGGACAGCTACGCCTCGGTCGAAGGCGGCGAGATCTGGCTGATCAATTCCTATCTGCCGGAATATCTGCAGGCCAACCGCTTCAACCACGAGCCCAGGCGGCGCCGCAAGCTGCTGCTCAACAAGCGCGAAATGGCGAAACTGTCGCAAAGCGTCGACCGCGAAGGCATGACGCTTGTGCCGCTGAAAATCTATTTCAACGACCAGGGCCGCGCCAAGCTGCTGCTCGCTGTCGGCCGCGGCAAGAAACTGCACGACAAGCGCGAGAGCGAGAAGCAGCGCGATTGGTCGCGCGAGAAGGGCCGGCTGTTAAAAGAGCGTGGGTAGGCTGGGGCCATTCGCTTGAAGAACCGAATTGTTCTCTTTGGTCTGGCCAGTCTGGTCTTGGTATGTTTCGTCGCAGCAGGCGGCTACATCTATTTCAAGGCATTCTCGCCGGACCGCGACAAATATCCGCTCAGGGGCATCGACGTTTCCCATCATCAGGGCCGGATCGACTGGCCGCGTGTCGCCGCCGACGATGTCGCCTTCGCAGTCATCAAGGCGACCGAAGGCGGCGATCATGTCGACGATGCCTTCGCGAAGAATCTGGAAGAGGCCCGCGCCGCCGGTCTCGCCGTCGGCGCCTATCACTTTTTCACCTTTTGCCGACCTGGCGCCGACCAGGCGAAGAATTTCATCTCGGTTGTGCCGCACGACCAGCCGCTG
>NZ_RZRR01000185.1:0-7603 GCF_003998555.1 Mesorhizobium sp. M7A.F.Ca.CA.002.09.1.1
GCACCCATCTGTCCCGCCGGGCATCTCCCCTCGTGAGGGGAGTTTTGCCGTGCCTTGCGATTTCGCCAATGGTCGATGATGCCCAGTCCGAAACGCTCATCAAAGCCATCTTGGCGGAGAGGGGTGCCGCATGGTGCCCCCCGCCTCATCACCTCGGAGTGGCTCCGTGACCCCTCGCGTCGTGTTCCCCAACAAGGTCCTTCCCTACCTGCTTGTGGCGCCGCAACTGGCCATCACGCTCGTTTTTTTCTACTGGCCGGCCGGTCAGGCGTTCTACCAATCCATGCTCAGGCAGGATCCGTTCGGGCTGAGGACCAAGTTCGTCTGGTTCGCCAATTTCAGGAAAGTGCTTGCCGATCCGGCCTACCTGAACTCGATCAAGGTCACGGTGGTGTTTTCCCTTGCGACCGCTATCGTCGCCATGTGCGTGGCGCTCCTGCTGGCGGTCATGGCAGAGAAGGTGGTGCGCGGCAAAGGTCTCTACCGCACGCTCTTGATCTGGCCCTACGCGGTGGCGCCGGCGATTGCCGGTATGCTGTGGCTATTCCTCTTCAACCCTTCGATCGGGTCGCTGGCCTACATGCTGAGGAGTTTCGGCATCGCCTGGGATCCACTGCTCAATGGCACCCACGCCATGATCCTGCTGGTGTCCGCCGCTGCCTGGAAGCAGATCAGCTACAATTTCCTGTTCTTCGTCGCCGGCCTGCAGGCGGTGCCGAAAGCCTTGATCGAGGCGGCGGCCATGGACGGCGCCGGCGAGACCAAGCGATTCTGGACCATCGTCTTCCCGCTGCTTGCGCCGACGACCTTCTTCCTGCTGGTCGTCAACACCGTCTATGCCCTGTTCGACACGTTCGGCATCGTCCATGCCGTCACCGGGGGCGGTCCGGGCAAGACGACTGAGACGCTGGTCTACAAGGTCTACAATGACGGCTTCGTCAATCTGATCCTCGGTGACTCGGCGGCGCAGTCGGTCATCCTGATGATCATCGTCATCTCGCTCACCGCCATCCAGTTCCGCTATGTGGAACGCAAAGTCCATTACGGCTGAGGGCGAGCGATGATCGGCCAGTCACCGCTCCGCACCGTCATCGCCCACGCCATGCTGATCCTCGGCATATTGATCGTCGCCTTCCCGATCTACTACACGTTCGTTGCCTCGACGCAGACGCTGCAAACGATCCTCAGGCCGCCATTGCCGCTCCTGCCCGGCGATCAGTTCTGGAACAATTACAGCGAGGCATTGTTCGGCGGTGTCGGCCGCATCGGCGGCGTCAGCGTCGGCAGGCTGCTGCTCAACACGACGATCATGGCGCTCGGCATCGCGGTGGGAAAGATATTCATCTCGATCCTGTCTGCCTATGCGATCGTGTTCTTCCGCTTTCCGCTGCGCATGACCTTCTTCTGGCTGATCTTCATCACCCTGATGCTCCCCGTCGAGGTGCGCATCCTGCCAACCTACAAGGTGATGGTCGATCTCGGCATGATCGACACTTATGCGGGCCTGATCATCCCGCTGATCGCCTCGGCCACCGCCACGCTGCTGTTCCGCCAGTTCTTCATGACGATTCCTGGCGAATTGGTTGAGGCGGCGCGGGTCGACGGTGCGGGGCCGTGGCGCTTCTTCTTCGATATCCTGTTGCCGCTGTCGCGGACAAATATCGCGGCGCTGTTCGTCATCCTCTTCATTTATGGCTGGACACAGTATCTGTGGCCGTTGCTCGTCACCAACAGCAGCAACATGAACACGATCGTCATCGCGCTCAGAAAGATGGTCTCCTTCGCCGATGCCGATACGCAATGGCACCTGGTCATGGTTACAGCGATGCTGGCCATCGTGCCGCCGATCCTGGTCGTGGTGCTGATGCAACGCTGGTTCGTTCGCGGCCTGGTCGATTCCGAAAAGTGAGAAGCTGATGGCGACCGTCGATCTGAAGGATGTGAAGAAGGTCTACCCCAGCGGTTTCGAGGCCGTGAAGGGCGTTTCAATCGCGGTTCCCGACAAGGAGCTTTGCGTGCTGGTCGGCCCGTCGGGTTGCGGCAAGTCCACGCTGCTCAGAATGATCGGCGGGCTTGAAAACATCTCCTCGGGAACAGTTGCGATCGACGGCAAGATCGTAAATTCAACCGGTCCGACCGAGCGTGACATCGCCATGGTGTTCCAGAACTACGCGCTCTATCCGCATATGAAAGTCTACGACAACATGGCCTATGGGCTGCGCAACCGCGGCACGCCGAAAGATGAGATCGACAGCCGGGTCCGCGCGACGGCGAAAATACTGGAACTTTCGGCGCTGCTCGACCGCCGCCCGCGCGAGCTTTCCGGCGGCCAGCGCCAGCGTGTCGCCATGGGTCGTGCCATTGCGCGCAATCCGAGGGTTTTCCTTTTCGACGAGCCGCTTTCCAATCTCGATGCCAAATTGCGTGGCCAGATGCGCGTCGAGATAAAGAACCTGCAGCGCTCGCTTGGCGTCACGTCGGTCTATGTCACACATGACCAGCTCGAGGCGATGACGTTGGCCGACATCCTCGTCGTCATGAATGCCGGACTGGTCGAACAAATGGGGGCGCCGCTCGACGTCTACGAAAGGCCGGCCTCGACCTTCGTCGCTTCCTTCATTGGCGCGCCGCCGATGAATCTCCTGCCCCTTTCGCAAGGGCCGGCTGGTCCGGCGCTGGCTGATGGCAAGACGATTGAATTTGCGCCTGCGAACGCCGTCACGCTCGGCTTCCGCCCCGAGGATGCCGACGTCACCTTCGGGTCCGAGGCACCGTCCGGCGCGCTCATCCTGCCGGCGCTGGTCGAGGCAGTCGAACCGGTAGGCGCCGAAAGTTTCCTTCACTGCGCTGCAGGTGGCAGCAGGATCGTCGTGCGGGTCGCGGGTCGCGCCACCGCCACGGTTGGCAACCAATTGCGCGTGGTTGCCAAGGCAGAAAAGCTGCACTGGTTCGATCAGGCCGGAAAGCGCGTCGGCTAATCAGAAAGATATGCCTACGCTCCACCCACGCGGCGTTCAGGCGAAGACATGCGCCTTTCCCGATACAGTCAGCCGGACGATCTCGCCGACCGCCGGCGCGTCCATGCCCGGTTTGCGCAGGACCAGCGGCGTGTTGCCGATCGCTGCCGCATCGGGCGGATCGGCATTGTTCAAGAGCCGCACCGCGACCGTGCACATCGAGCCGGCGAATTCGGATTCCGTCACCTCGCCGAACAGCATGTCCGAGGTGCCGGACATACCCTCGCGCGACGTTCTCTTCAGCGCGATCTGCTCCGGGCGAAGCATGATGCGGGCGATATCGCGGCTGTCATGGGTGTCGACCGCGATGCGGCCGAGCGGCGAGTTGGCGAAGCCATTTGATATCTTGGCCGGCAGGATGATGGCGTCGCCGAGGAATTCGGCGATCATCCTGTCCTTCGGCTTGAGATAGAGCTCGCGCGGCGTGCCGATTTGCGAGAACTTGCCGTCGCGCATCACCGCGACCTGGCTGGCGAAGGACAGCGCTTCGGCCTGGTCGTGCGTCACCAGGATGGTGGTGATGCCGGCGGCCTCCAGAAGTTCGGCCACCGCCTTGCGCATCGAGGCGCGCAGGCCGGTATCGAGCGCCGAGAACGGCTCGTCGAGAAGCATCAGCCTGGGCTTCATCGCCATGGCCCGGGCCAGCGCCACACGCTGCTGCTGGCCGCCGGAAAGCTCGTGCGGGCGGCGTTTGAGGATCGCCTTGTCGAGCCCGACGATATAGGCGAGCTCGACGATGCGCTCAGCGCGCTTGTCCTCGCCGCGGCCCATGCCGAAACCGATATTGTCGCCAATGGTCAGATGCGGAAACAGGGCACCATCCTGCGCCACCACACCGATGCCTCGGCGATATGCCGGCACCGCAGCGCCGCCGTTGGCCAATATGGCACCGTCGAGCGTGATGTGGCCCTGGTCCGGAGCCTCGAAGCCGGCAATCAGCCGCAGCAGGGTCGTCTTGCCGCAACCGGAAGGACCGACGATCGCCGTGCGGCTGCCGCTGGCGACGCTGAGGTCGACGCCGGCAAGGGCCGCCACCGGGCCGTATTGCTTGTGCAGGCCGCTGATTTCGAGAAAGCTCATCGTCCGGCCATCCGTTTCGACTGGACATAGAGCAGCCAGGTCAAGGGCAGCGACATCACCACCATGATGAAGGCGTAGGGTGCCGCCGAGGCATAATCAATCTCGCCACTGTAGGACCAGAAAGCCATCGCCAGCGTGCGGGTGCCGTTCGGTGCCAGCATCTGGGTGGCGGTCAGTTCGTTCATGATGCCGAGCGCCACCAGGGCCATGCCGGCCGCGGCACCCGGCGCCGACAGGCGGATCGTCGTCGACCACAGCGCCTGCAGCGGCGGCCGGCCGAGGCTGGAAGCGGCGCGTTCGAGTTCGACCGGCGCCTGCGCGATCGATGCCCGCAGGCTGACCAGCGCGCGCGGCAGGAACATCAGCGCATAGGCAACCAGGATGGTGAACAAGGTCTGGTAGAGCGGCAGCGCGATGCGTACGGTGATGGTGACCAGCGCCAGTGCGATGACGACCCCGGGCAGCGAGCCGACGATGTAGTTGCAGCCCTCCAGAAGACGCTGCAATGGCCCCGGCGCGCGGATCGAGATCCAGGCCATCGGCATGGCGGCGACGGTGGCGAGCAACGCGCCGGCGAGCGCCAGGAACAGCGTCTGGCCAAGCGCCAGGCCGATCTCGTCCAAGCGCCAGACAGCGGCGCCGCCGGCGGCAAGCCAGCCGCCAATGGTGACGAACGGCACGCCGAGCGCCAAAAGCGTGATGACGACAAGCAAGAGCAGGCTAGGCAGGGTGGCGCGTCCGAGGCTTGTGCGTTGCTGATGGCGCGCCGCGCCGGAGCCGACACGGGCATAGCGCTCCTCGCCGCGCACCAGCACTTCGAGGCCGAGCAGCACGAAGCAGCAGCTGACCAGCACGCCGGCCAGCATGTTGGCGGCCGGTCCATTGAAGGTCGACTGGAACTGGTCGACGATCGCCGTGGTGAAGGTGTCGAAGCGGATGAAGACATAGAGGCCGTACTCGGCCAGCAGATGCAGGCCGACCAGCAGCGAGCCGCCGCAGATGGCGAGCCGCAATTGCGGCAGCACGACCCGCCAGAACACGCGCCGGGGCCCCAGGCCGAGTGCGGCGGCGGCGTCTTCCAGGGCGGGATCGAGACGGCGCAACGCCGCCGACACCGGCAGATACAGGAACGGGAAATAGGCGATCACGGAAACCAGCACGCCGGCCCACAGGCCGTGCAGTCCCGGCACCATGGTGACCCAGGCATAGCTGTGCACAAAAGCCGGGATGGCGAGCGGCGCCACGCACAGCCAGGCCCAGAGCCGGGCGCCCGGCAGGTCGCTGCGCTCGGTCAACCAGGCCAGCGAAACCGACAGCACGATGGTGATCGGCACCGAGAGCGCGACCAGCAGGACAGTGTTGACCAGAAGCTCGCCGACACGCGGCCGGAAGACCAGTGCCGAGACTGTTTCCCAGCCGGTCTGCACCGCGATCCAGATGATGAAGGCAAGCGGCACCAGCGCCAGCAGCGCAACGAAGATGGCGGCGAGGACCAGCCAAAGCGGTGCGCGTCGCCGAGCCCTTCGGCCTGTGCCCGAAGGCAGGCCCGAATGCGCGAGATCGACCGCGGACTGCATCAGGTCAGACGCCGTGCCGTTGCCGTCCAGCGGCAGCAATTGAAAGACCGCGATCGCGGTCGGGAACACAGCGTGTCGTCATCGACGAATGCCATCTCGAAAAACAAAATCACTCCCGCGGAAGGCGAATTCCCGCGGGAGCGTGGTCGGGTGTCCTTTTAGGACGAATGGCAACTAAAGCAAGCCGGCTGCCGTCATCAGATCGGTGACCTTCTTGGAGTTCAGCGTCGTGGCATCGACCTTCGGCGCCTGCAGATCGGCGAGCGGCACCAGCTTCGGGTTGGAGTCCGCACCCTTGCCGACCGCGTACTCGAAGGAATCGCCGGTTTTCAGCACGTCCTGACCGCCTTTGCCTGTCAGCCATTTCAGGAACGCCTGGGCTTCCTTCGGATGCTTGCTCGAAGCCAGCACACCGCCGCCGGAGATCGAGACGAAGGCGCCCGGATCCTGGTTCTTGAAATAGTGCAGCGCGACATTCTTGCTGTTTTCGCCGGTCTTGGCCTGATCGCCGAAATAGTAATAGTGATAGATCACGCCGCCTTCGATCTCGCCGGCATTGACCGCCTTCATCACCGTGCTGTTGCCCTTGTAGGCGGTGAAATTGGTTTTCATCGCCTTCAGCCAGTCGGCGGTAGCGGCTTCACCTTTGAGCTGGAGCAGGGCGCTGACGATGGCCTGGAAATCGGCGCCCGAGGGGGAGGCGGCCCAACGGCCTTTCCAGCTCGGATCGGCGAGGTCCAGCATCGACTTGGGCAACTGGTCGGCAGTCAGCTTGGTCTTGTTATAGGCAAAGACCGTGCTGCGCGCGGCAACGCCGACCCATTTGCCGCTGGCCGGCTGATAGTCCTGGGGAACCTGCGCCAGCGTGTCCGCGTCGACCGGCGCGAACAGGCCGGCGCTTTCGACCAGCGCCATGGCCGGTGAGTTTTCGGTCAGGAAGACGTCTGCGGGCGAAGCAGCGCCCTCGGCGACGATCTGGTTGGAGAAATCGCTGTCGCCGCCATTGCGCACGGTGACCTTGATGCCTGTTTCCTTGGTGAAGCCTTCGGCCCACGCCTTGGTCAGGCTTTCGTGCTGGGCGTTGTAGACAATGATGCCATCCTCTTCCGCCTTTGCCGGACCGGCGATGAGGCTGATTGCCAGCGCGGCGGCGCCGGCGAGGGTGGAAAGAGCGTATTTCATGGCATTGTCCTCGATTTCGGGGGTCCTGGGTCTGTCACGGCTGCACCTATCGATACATGACAGCTATAGTCAACATTGTTGATGTGCGTCAATCGGTCGCTGACGTGCAAAGGTCGGTGCCGAACGGACAATTCCGCGTGATGCTCACGGTTCGGCGGTGCCGCAAACTTTCGTGATTTGCCGACAGTTTGGCTTGGACATTATTTCGCCGGCCACGTAACAAATCAGCGCCGAGACGCGAAAATCGGGGAGTGAACTCTTGTGAGCGGCAAGGACGAGGCCGAACTTTCCCGGCTGATGCGGGCCGCGATCGCGGGAGATGAAAGGGCTTACGCCGACTTTCTGCACCGGATTGCCGCGCTGGTTCGCGGTTTTGCCAGGCGCAAGATCGTGCAGGGCGGGGTCGATCCCGAGGATGTCGTGCAGGAAACCTTGCTGGCCATTCATGTGAAACGGCATACCTGGCGTCAGGATGCGCCGGTGTTGCCGTGGGTCTATGCGATTGCCCGCTTCAAGCTGATCGATGCGTTCAGGCGGCGCGGACGGCGCATCGAGATCGACGTCGACGATATCGCCGAGACGTTCGCCGAGCCGGAAACCGAGACCGTCAGCGAGCGCGACATCAACCGTGCATTGGACGGTCTGTCGCCGGCTCAGCGCTCCGTGGTCTCGGCCGTGTCGGTGGAAGGGCGGTCCATCGGCGAGACGGCGGCAAAGTTCGGCATCAGTGAGACGGCGGTGCGGGTG
>NZ_RZRR01000186.1:0-7579 GCF_003998555.1 Mesorhizobium sp. M7A.F.Ca.CA.002.09.1.1
GATTAAAAGACGCTCAGCGCGTCGCCGCCGTTTCGGCGTGGCCGCGCAGCAGCGCCATCAGGCGTTTGGCATCCTTGGCCGCGGCCTCCTCGTCGCCGGCAAGGATCGAGCGGATCAGCGCGACATGGTGCTCGGCGGATTCGGCAAGACCGGTCTCGGCCTTGTAGCGGAACCAGAAGCGGCGGCTGTGGGTCTGCAACGGGGCGGCCAAACGGGCGGCGAAGGGATTGTCGGCAGCCAGTGCCAACGCTTCGTCAAGTGCCTTGTCGGCCTGAATGAAGGCAAGCACGTTGCCCGAGATCACCGCTTTCTGCATGGCAAGCGCTGCTTCGTGAAACAGGTCGGCGGCCTCGCGGGTGACGAAGCGGGCGGCCGAGCGGGCCAGCACCACCTCGACGCCGCGACGCGCGTCGAGCACGCGCAGCCAGTCGCCGGGATGCAGCGGGGCGATGGCGATGCCTGCGCGCGGCCTGATGTCGAGCAGCCCTTCCCAGGCCAGCCGCTGGATCGCCTCGCGCACCGGTGTCCTGCCAAGCCCGAGCCTGTCGATCAGGGCGCCCTCGGTGACGAAGCTTGCCGGGGCCAGTTCGAGCGTGACGATCATGTGCTCGAGCACATGGTAGGCCCTGGTCGCGGCCGGCTCCGCCGAGGTGCTTGCTGCCGTGGATATCAAATGCGCTCTCCTGATATATCTTGAATATATCATAACGGATTCCGCATTGACAGCGGGTTTGTTAATAGATATACCAGTGATATATCAGATGGAGAGATGATCATGTGGACCGGAGTTTTTCCTGCCGTCACGACCAAATTCACCGCGGATGATCGCCTCGATCATGCCGAGATGGAGCGCTGCTTCAACCTGCAGATGGAAGCTGGCTGCGACGGCATCATCGTTTGCGGATCGCTCGGCGAGGGGCCGATGCTGTCGCCCGATGAGAAGATCGAGGTGCTGAAGACCGCACAAAAGGTCGCCGGCAAGAAGCCGGTGCTGCTGACGGTCAACGAGGCCGGCACACGCGAGGCCGCCAGCATCGCCAAGCGCGCGAGCCGGGAAGGCGCCAACGGCCTGATGGTCGTGCCGAGCCCGATCTACCACACCAATGCGGAAGAGACGGTCGCGGCGCTGCGCGCGGTCGCGCAGGCTGGCGACCTGCCGGTCATGATCTACTCCAACCGGCTTGCCTACCGCGTCGACGTCAGCGTCGACCAGATGGAGGAGCTGGCGTCGGACGAGCGCTTTGTCGCGATCAAGGAATCCTCCGACGACATCCGTCGTTCGACCGAGATCATCAATCGCCTGGGCACTCGCTACGACCTGTTCACCGGCGTCGACAATCTGGCCTTCGAGGCGCTGTCGGTCGGCGCCATCGGTTGGGTGGCCGGACTGGTCACCGCGTTCCCGCGCGAGACGGTCGCCATCTACCAGCTGATGAAGCAGGGTCGCCGCGAAGAGGCGCTCGGCATCTACCGCTGGTTCCGGCCGCTGCTCGATCTCGACGTCTCGACCTATCTGGTCCAAAACATCAAGCTTGCCGAAGTGTTCGCGATCAACACAAATGACCGCGTTCGCATGCCGCGACAGCCGCTGTCTGGCGATCGCCGCAAGTCCGTCGAGAAGATCGTCAAGGATGCGCTCGCGGTGCGGCCGACACTGCCGCAGTTCTGAGGCTTCTTCTTCCTGTTCGCAGGGAGAAGATGGTGGCAGCCAGATAAGGGGCAGCGCCCACGTGCAAGGAAATTCCAAGTCGACAGAAGCGGGGCGCAGCCCCTCATCCGCCCTTCGGGCGCCTTCTCCCCGTGAACGGGGAGAAGGGTTGGACATAGCCATCGTCGGTGGCGGCATCATCGGTATCTGTGCCGCTGCTTCTCTCGCTGAGGCGGGACGCAGGGTCACCGTCTTCGATCGCACAGGCATTTGCGAGGTGACGAGCTCGGGCAATGCCGCCGCCTTCGCCTTCTCCGACGTGCTGCCGCTGGCGCACAAGGGCATGATGCGGCAGCTGCCGAAATGGCTGGCCGATCCGCTCGGCCCGCTCAGCATCCCGCCCGCCTACCTGCCGACGCTTCTGCCCTGGCTGATCCGCTTCTGGCGCGCCGGTGCGCCGGGGAAATACGAGGCGAGCCTTGCCGCTCAAGCAGGCATGATGAAGCTTGCCGAGGCGGAGTGGATGGGCTTGCTCGATCGCTCCGGCACGCGGTCGATGCTGCGCGAGGATGGCTCGCTCGAGCTTTACGAAAGCGAAGCCGAATTTCAGGCCGGGCTGCCCGGCTGGGCGGCGCGTAAGCGTTTCGGCATCGGTTTCCGCCACGTCGAGGGCGAGGAACTGGCCGCCTTGCAGCCGGGCCTGTCGCCGCGCTTCATCAAAGGCACGTTCGTGCCGGGATGGAAGACGGTCGCCGACCCGAAACTGCTGGGCAAAGCGGTGTGGACCTATGCGCAGGCCAAGGGCGCTCGCTTTGAGCTGGTCCGGATCAGCCAAGTCGCGGCGGATCAGGATGGAGCGACGCTGACGTTGGCAGACGGCACGACCAGAGAGGCCCGGCACCTCGTCGTCGCCGCCGGCGCCTGGTCGCATCTGCTGGCTAAGCAACTCGGCGATCGCATTCCGCTGGAGACCGAGCGCGGCTACAACACCACCTTGCCCACGAGTGCCTTCGACGTGAAGCGGATGCTGATCTTCTCCGGCCATGGTTTCGTCGTCACGCCGCTCGAAACGGGTCTGCGCGTCGGCGGCGCCGTCGAACTCGGCGGCATCGAACGGCCGCCCAATTATGCCAGGTCGAAGGCGCTGCTGCAGAAGGCACAGAAATTCCTGCCGGGGCTCGATCCCTCGGGCGGGCGCGAATGGATGGGGTTCCGCCCCTCGCTGCCGGATTCAGTGCCCGTCATCGGCGGCGCGCCGGGAAAGCGGTCGGTGGTCTATGCCTTCGGCCATGGCCATCTCGGCCTGACCCAGGCGGCGGCCACCGGACGGTTGATCAGGGATCTTGTCCTGGGGCAGACTCCGCCGATCGATCTGGCCCCCTTCAGTCCGCAACGATTTTGATTTTTTCGGGTTTTTGATTTTCGAGGAGCGTCATGGCCAAGAAATCCTTCTTCTGCATAGACGGCCACACCTGCGGCAATCCTGTGCGGCTGGTCGCCGGCGGCGGCCCGCTGTTGCAGGGCGCGACGATGATGGAGCGGCGTGCGCATTTTCTGGCCGAATATGACTGGATCCGCACCGGGTTGATGTTCGAGCCGCGCGGCCACGACGTGATGTCCGGTTCGATTCTCTATCCGCCGACGCGCGAGGATTGCGACATCGCCATCCTGTTCATCGAAACCTCCGGCTGCCTGCCGATGTGCGGCCATGGCACGATCGGTACGGTGACGATGGCCATCGAGCACGGACTGATCAAACCAAAGACGCCGGGCGTGCTCAGGCTCGACACGCCGGCCGGGCTGGTCGTCGCCGAATACAAGCAGGTCGGCGACTATGTCGAGGAGGTGCGCATCACCAATGTGCCATCCTTCCTCCATGCCGAGGGGCTGACGGTCGAATGCCCTGGGCTCGGTGAAATCACCGTCGACGTCGCCTATGGCGGCAACTTCTACGCCATCGTCGAACCGCAGGAGAACTATCGCGACATGGCCGATCATTCGGCGGGCGACTTCATCGCCTGGAGCCCGGTGGTGCGGCAGCGGCTCAACGAGAAATATTCCTTCGTGCATCCGGAAAATCCTGGCATCAACCGGCTGTCGCACATGCTGTGGACCGGTGCGCCGACGGTGGATGGGGCGGATGCCCGCAATGCCGTGTTCTACGGCGACAAGGCGATCGACCGCTCGCCCTGCGGCACCGGCACCTCGGCGCGCATGGCGCAGCTTCATGCCAAGGGCAAACTCAAGGCCGGAGACAGCTTCGTGCATGAATCGATCATCGGTTCGCTGTTCAAGGGCAAGGTCGAAAAGGATGTCAGCGTGGCCGGCAAGCCGGCCATCATTCCCTCGATCGGCGGCTGGGCGCGCATGACCGGACTGAACACCATCTTCATCGACGACCGCGACCCGTTCGCGCACGGGTTTGTTGTCAAGTGATGGGAATCCTGACCTTGCGGAAAGCAACGACCTGAAAAATGGATCGTGCCAAAAACGCAAGGATTCCTTTCATCACCTAATTTTGACGGCGATTTCTTCGAAACGGGGCGCATGATGCGGTCGAATCGTCAAAGACATTGCGTTATGCCAATGGTAGGGTCCGCGATAGTCCAGGGGTCGGATGATGGAAAACGGGCAATCGGGCGGCGTGCTTCGAAAACACGCATGACGATTGAAAAATGACGTTGCAATCCGGGCTCGAAACTTTACGACTAGGGGAAATACGAAAAGGAATGCGTCTGCATGGGCGACATTCCAGGGGAGCCATGTACACATGCAGTACTTTGTCCAGCAGCTTATCAACGGGCTGACGCTGGGATCGATCTATGGGCTGATCGCGATCGGCTACACGATGGTCTACGGCATCATCGGTATGATCAATTTCGCCCATGGCGACATCTTCATGGTGGGTGCCTTCACGGCACTGATCGTCTTCCTCGCCCTTGGCGCGCTGTTCTATTCCGTGCCGGTTGTGCTGGCGCTGCTGATCATGATGATCGTGGCGATGCTGCTCACCAGCCTCTACAACTGGACGATCGAAAAGGTGGCCTACCGGCCGCTGCGCGGTTCGTTCCGACTGGCCCCGCTGATCACTGCCATCGGCATGTCGATCGCGCTGTCGAACTTCGTCCAGGTGACGCAGGGTCCCCGCAACAAGCCGATCCCGCCGATGGTCAGCCAGGTTTACAACATCAACGGCATCAGCGTGTCGCTGAAGCAGATCATCATCGTCGTCGTCACGGCGCTGCTGCTGGCGCTGTTCTGGTATCTGGTCAACAAGACCTCGCTTGGACGAGCGCAACGGGCCTGTGAGCAGGACCGCAAGATGGCGGCGCTGCTCGGCATCGATGTCGACCGTACCATCTCGATCACCTTCATCATGGGTGCGGCCCTTGCCGCGGTCGCCGGCACTTTGTTCCTGATGTATTACGGCGTCATTGCCTTCTCGGATGGTTTCACGCCGGGCGTGAAAGCCTTCACGGCGGCGGTGCTGGGCGGCATCGGTTCGCTGCCGGGCGCGGTGGTCGGCGGGTTGATGATCGGCTTCATCGAGAGCATGTGGTCGGCCTATTTCTCGATCGACTACAAGGATGTCGCGGCGTTCTCGATCCTGGCCATCGTGCTGATCTTCCTGCCTTCCGGCATATTGGGCCGGCCAGAAGTCGAAAAGGTCTGAGACTATGGCCGTCACCGTATCTCCGGAGCGCGACACCGTCGCCACCCCCATGCAGCGCGCATTGCGTGAGGCGCTCTATGCCGCTGCCATATCGTTTGGCCTGTTCGTGCTGTTCATCGGCCTGAAGACCGGCCAGAACATTTCCAATGAACTGGTCCTGACGACACGCTGGGGCCTGCTTGCCGCCGTGGTTATCGCCACGGCTGTCGGGCGCTTCCTCTATGTCGCCTATGGACAGCCCTTCCTGGCCAACCAGAAGATCACCGACGTCGCCACCGGCCTGCTGCCGGCCAGCGTGGCGTCACGCTTCTTCCAGTTGCCGGCCTTCATCGTGGCCTTGGTCGCGGCGGTGGTGTTGTTTGCGGTCAACAGCTCTCTCGTCGGATGGGTGGGAGCGGAGCCGGCGGGCTATCTGCAGTTCCTGCGCGCCTTGTCGGTCATCTATGTGCTGGCCTGCGTGATCTATTATTTCCGCGGCTTCATTCATGCCAACTTCACCAAACTCGGCATTGCCGCGCTGATCCTCTATCCGATCCTGGTGGTGGCGATCCTGTCGCTGATGTCCTGGTCGTTCGTCGGCGGACTGCAAGGCTCGCTGAAATGGGTCGACAATTTCGGCATCCAGATCCTGATCTATGTGATGCTGGCCTGGGGCCTGAACATCGTCGTTGGCCTCGCCGGCCTGCTCGACCTCGGTTATGTCGCCTTCTACGCGGTCGGCGCCTATGCCTATGCGCTGCTCGGCACGCAGTACGGCCTGTCGTTCTGGATCCTTTTGCCGGCCGCCGGCGCCATGGCCGCCTTCTGGGGCGTGCTGCTCGGTTTCCCGGTGCTGCGCCTGCGCGGCGATTACCTGGCGATCGTCACCTTGGCTTTCGGTGAGATCATCCGCCTGGTGCTGATCAACTGGCGGGAAGTCACCAACGGTTCAGCCGGTATTTCCGGCATCCCGAAGGTCACCTTCTTCGGCCTGATGACCTTCAACGTGTCGGACCCCAATTACGTCGCCAAGGTGCTGCATCTGGCGACATCGAGCGCCTACTACAAGATCTTCCTCTATTACCTGATCCTGGCGCTGGCGCTGCTGACAGCCTTCGTCACCATCCGGCTGCGGCGCATGCCGGTCGGCCGTGCCTGGGAAGCGTTGCGCGAGGACGAGATCGCCTGCCGCTCGCTCGGCATCAACACCACCACCACGAAGCTTACGGCCTTTGCCACGGGTGCGATGTTCGGCGGCTTCGCCGGCGCATTCTTCGCCGCACGGCAGGGCTTCGTCAGCCCGGAATCCTTCGTCTTCCTGGAATCGGCCATCATCCTGGCCATCGTGGTTCTCGGTGGCATGGGCTCGCTGGTCGGCATAGCGGTCGCCGCAATGGTGATGATCGGCGGCACCGAGGCGTTGCGCGAACTCGACTTCCTCAAGCAGGTCTTCGGACCGGACTTCACACCGGAACTCTACCGCATGCTGCTGTTCGGCATGGCCATGGTCATCGTCATGCTGTGGAAGCCGCGCGGCTTCGTCGGCAGTCGTGAACCAACCGCCTTCCTGAAGGAGCGAAAGGCCGTCTCAAGCTCCTTCACCAAGGAAGGACACGGCTGATGAATGCGAACCCTGTTCAGAAAGCCGCTTCGGGCATGAACGACGCTATCCTTCAGGTCGATCATCTGTCGATGAAGTTCGGTGGCCTGGTGGCCATCGGGGATCTGTCTTTCGCCGCCAAGCGCGGCGAGATCACCGCGCTGATCGGCCCCAACGGCGCCGGCAAGACCACGGTGTTCAATTGCATCACCGGCTTCTACAAGCCCTCGGAAGGCATGATCACGCTCAACCGGAACGATGGTTCGACCTTCCTGCTCGAGCGGCTGCCCAACCATGAAATCCCGGCGCGCGCCAAGGTGGCGCGCACCTTCCAGAACATCCGCCTGTTCTCCGGCATGACCCTGCTGGAGAACCTGCTGGTCGCCCAGCACAACAAACTGATGAAGGCATCGGGCTACACGGTGCTTGGCCTGTTCGGCTTCAGCGGCTATCGCAAGGCCTCGGCCGAATCGGTGGAGCTCGCCAAGCATTGGCTGGAAAAGGCCGATCTTGTCGACCGTGCCGACGACCCGGCCGGCGACCTGCCCTATGGCGCGCAGCGCCGTCTCGAGATCGCTCGCGCCATGTGCACGGGACCCGAGCTTCTGTGCCTCGACGAGCCGGCGGCCGGCCTCAATCCGAAGGAATCGGCGGCGCTCAACGAGCTGCTGATCGACAT
>NZ_RZRR01000187.1:0-7576 GCF_003998555.1 Mesorhizobium sp. M7A.F.Ca.CA.002.09.1.1
CCTACTGCCCTACTGCCCTACTGCCCTACTGCCCTACTGCCCTACTGCCTTATTTCCCGCAGTGATGATCGTTGATCTTGTTCAATGCATTCGCGTCGGGTCCAACGCGATGGTAGGAGCACGCGCCAGCCGCCGTCGTCACCAACTGCTGATCGTAGTAGTGCGGGCCGCCGAACAGGATATCGATGAGATCGCCTTCGGCGGGAACGTAGCGTTCGGAGTGGACCCGGCGGTCGTAATGCCGGTCGCCAGCCAAGGCCGGGGCGCAAAGACTCGCGCCCGTAGCAACCGCGAGAGCTAGGATCGCAACGCATTTCGTGGTCATCGGCACACCCTTCTGGCCATTCCGGAATCGCACCATACATCCAAAACCGCCAGCCGGACAAAAGTTCCGAGAAGACCGCGATAGGCTCTTGCCGAAGCCTGCGGCCTCGCTCATCCATGGTGCGTGGAAATGTGGGATCCGTGATGACCGACGCCAGCCTTCACCTCGTCGAAGCGACGATCGACCAACTGCGCCGCGCGCTCGATCACGGCACCGTCACCAGCGTCGAACTGGTCGGGGCGTATCTCAGGCGCATCGCGCATTTCGACCGGCACGGCATCAGCCTCAATGCCGTCCCAGTGCTCAACCCTGACATGTTTGAGCAGGCGGCGGCCTCCGACCAGCGGCGCCGCAACGGCGCCGTGCTCGGACCGCTCGACGGCATCCCCTACACCGCCAAGGACAGCTACAAGGTTGCAGGCCTGACGGTGGCCGCCGGCTCGCCGGCCTTCGAGCATCTCATTGCCAATGAGGATGCCTTCACCATAGCCCGGCTGCGCGCCGGCGGTGCGGTGCTGATCGGGCTGACCAACATGCCGCCAATGGCCAATGGCGGCATGCAGCGCGGCGTCTATGGCCGCGCCGAAAGTCCGTACAATGGCGATTATCTCACCGCCGCCTTCGCATCGGGTTCGTCCAATGGCTCCGGCACGGCGACAGCGGCCAGCTTCTGCGCCTTCGGGCTTGGCGAGGAAACCTGGTCGTCCGGCCGCGCGCCGGCCACCAACAATGCGCTGGTCGCCTACACGCCGTCGCGCGGCGTCATTTCTGTGCGCGGCAACTGGCCCCTGGTGCCGACCATGGATGTCGTCGTGCCGCATACGCGCAGCGTGGCCGACATGCTCGAACTGCTCGATGTGATCGTCGCCGACGATCCCGAGGCGCGAGGCGATTTCTGGCGCGCGCAGCCTTGGGTCAAGCTGCCGAAAAGCTCCGATGTGCGGCCGCCCCGTTATACCGATCTCGCACTGGCGGGGTCGTTGAAAGGCAAGCGCCTGGGCGTGCCCAGAATGTATATCGGCCGCGACAGCGAGGCCGATGCGCCGATCGAAACCCGCGCCTCGGTGCTTGCCCTGTGGGAGCAGGCAGCGGCCGATCTCAAGCGGCTTGGCGCCGAGGTGATCGAGGTCGATTTCCCCGTCGTCTCCAACTACGAGCGCGACCGCCCCGGGGCGCGCACCATGGTCGAGCGCGGGCTGGTGCCGCAGGACTTCGCCGAGCGCGAACTCTGGGATCTCAGCATCTGGGGCTGGGACGACTTTTTGCGCGCCAATGCCGACCCGGCCGTGCCCGATCTCGTCTCCGTCGACGGCCCAAAGATCTTCCCGCAGCCGCCCGGCACGCTGCCCGACCGCTATGAGGGCGGCTTCGATCTGAGAGAATATGTGGAACGGGCGCGGTCCGGCGTCACGCCGTTCGCAGACATTCCAACGCTGGAAGACGGACTGAAGGGCCTCGAAGCAACAAGGCGGATCGATTTCGAGGTCTGGCTGGACGGCCAAGACATCGACGCCGTGGTGCTGCCCGCCGCCGCCGATGTCGGACCGGCCGATGCAGACATCGACGAGGCGTCCGCCGTCCTTGCCTGGCGCAATGGCACCTGGGTCGCCAACGGCAATCTGGTCTGGCGCCATTTTGGCATCCCGACCGTCACCGTGCCGATGGGAACCATGGCCGATATCGGCATGCCGGTCGGCCTGACCTTCGCCGGCAAGGCCTATGACGACGAAAGGCTGCTGCGCATGGCCGGCGACTACGAACAGTCGACCCGGCGCCGCACCCTGCCCCCACGCACGCCGGAACTGACTGAAGATGTATTTTCCCGCCGGCCCACGCAAACCGGTAGCGGCAAGGCACCTCCGCTCGTCATTGCGCTTGCCGCCGAGACGCGCACGACCGGCGATCAGGACGAGATCACCATCACCCTCGACCTGCCGATCGACGCCGAGGCGGAACACGCCAGCGTCAAGGTGCATGTCAACGGCGAGCCTGTCGCCATCCAGCGAAGCGGAGCGCGCTGCTGTGGACAGGCATTGGTTCCGGCCGCAGAGCACCAGCGGTTCCACAGCGTCTGGCGTGGCTCGTATGGCTCGATCGTGACGGCTATTGTGCGGCTGGAGGATGGGCGCAGCGCCGGCGCCTATCTGTTTACGGGCGGGATTGGATGAACGCCAGCAGCTAGGAAGGCAGCGAAGTCAGCCATTCTTCCCAAAATTCCTGCTGCATATGGACGAAAACCGGAACCACGTCGACGCCATCATCAAATATGTCGACCAGATCGCTCTCTTGCGGAAATTGCCCCGTCTTCACCTTGCAGGCTATCAATCCGCGACTTTTCTCCATCACGGTATTTTCCGGATAAACATTGGCGCTTGCTCCGTAACAGAAGGGTAGCAGGCCATCGACTTCGAGTGCCTGACGGATTTGGAACAGAGCCTCGAAAAAGTCTTCCTCTTCTGCCTCGATCACCTTGTCCCGATAACTGCATTTCAGATTGCAGGCAGCGCCGTTCACGTGCAGCGTGAACACGGCTTGCTCGTCGTCACCAACGGAACCTGCTCCGATCAGAAAAACAGTACGCTGATGGTCCATCTCATCCCCCTCGCCATGTGACGGGATGGTAGTACGACAACGGCCGCTTTCCAGCATGGCAGGGATTGGGACGCGGCCGCACTCCCTGCCGTCGTCATCCGCTGGCCGGGCGTCCCGCCGCAAAGGCAAGGTCCCGCCGAATGACATCCCGCTTGTCTTGCGACAGACCGGCAAGCAGCTTTTCATCGAGGCAGCCTGCTCGGATGAGATGAGTGAAGACATAAAGGAGCTGCGAATAGCGGTAGTCGAACGTCCGATCGATATCCCGCCGCTGTTCACGCAAATAGGCTTCCAGCTCCCACATCTGGGAGGGAACCGTCACCGCACTGGCCTTGCTCTTGAATTCGGCCATCGTCTTTGCGAGGGCCGCCTCAAGAGCCTTATCGAAGGCGTGGCGGGCGAGCTTCTTTTCGGAAGCGGACCAACTGGAATCGTTCATTGGATATCTCCGTAGATTTCCTGTGAATTCCATCAGATTTTCACGAACTTCGCCTGCTTCTACCCCCGCGCCGCCCAAAGCAAACCCCGCTCCACTATCAGCGCCATTTCCGGCACCGCGAACTCATCCGCCGTGTGACCAAGGGAACTGTAGAAAACCTTCCCCGCCCCATAGCGCCGTTTCCAGACGACCGGCATGACGACGCCGCCTATCCCCGGAAAATGCGCGTCGGTGAAGGCGGTGGTCGCCAGCACCTCATTGCTTGGGTCGACATGCATGTAATATTGCTCCGACCGGTAGGCGAAATCGCTGATGCCTTTTGTGATCGGATCGTCCGGCCGGGTGATCGCGACAGTGTAGTCGATGATGTTGCCGGGATGCGCCACCCATTGGCCGCCGGTCATGAACTGATAGTCAGGCTCATTGCGGAAACTGTCGCCCATCGTGCCGTGGAAACCGCCGAGCCCGCTTCCCCCGCGAACCGCAAGCGTCAGGTTCTGCAACTCGGCCTTTTCGATCGTCGACATCGTGATGACAGGCACGATGAGATCGAAGGAAGCAAGCTCCGGACCGGCGAACATCGCCGTGCCCTCACCCAGCGTGACGTCGAAGCCGTTTCGCTCAAGCAAGGTGCGAACGAGCTTCGCGCTCTGCTCCGGCGTATGGCCCTCCCAGCCGCCCCAGGCGATCAAGGCCTTCTTTGGCATTGTGTACCTCCCTGGAAAACTCGGCCCTGATCGATCCGGCGTCAGCGCCAGCCCAGCGCTGGAGCGACATGGGTCAGGATCGCCTCGATGACATGCGCGTTGTAGTCGACGCCGAGCTGGTTTGGAACGGTGAGCAACAGCGTATCCGCCTCGGCGATCGCCTCGTCCTGCGCCAATTCCTTGATCAGCACATCCGGCTCGGCCGCGTAGCTGCGCCCGAAAATCGCCTTGGTGTTCTCCTCGATGAAGCCGATCTGGTCGCGGCTCTCATTGCCGCGGCCGAAATAGGCGCGGTCGCGATCGTCGACCAGCGCGAAGATGCTGCGGCTGACCGAGACGCGCGGCTCGCGCTTGTGGCCGGCTGCCTTCCAGGCCTCGCGATAGATGCGGATCTGCTCGGCCTGCTGGATGTGGAACGGCTTGCCACTCTCGTCGAATTTGAGCGTCGAGCTCTGCAGGTTCATGCCGAGCTTGGCTGCCCATTCCGACGTGGCGTTGGTAGCCGCACCCCACCAGATCCGCTCGCGCAAACCCTCCGAATGCGGCTCGAGGCGCAAGAGGCCGGGCGGGTTGGGGAACATTGGCCGTGGATTGGGCTGGGCGAACCCCTCGCCGCGCAGCGTCTCGAGGAAGACCTCGGCGTGGTGCCTTGCCATGTCGGCGTCGCTCTGCCCTTCCGGCGGCGCGTAGCCAAAATGGCGCCAGCCATCGATCACCTGCTCGGGCGAGCCACGGCTGATGCCGAGCTGCAGGCGCCCGCCGGCGATGATGTCGGCGGCACCGGCATCCTCGGCCATGTAGAGCGGGTTCTCGTAGCGCATGTCGATGACCGCGGTGCCGATCTCGATGCGGCTGGTCCTGGCGCCGACCGCCGCCAGCAGCGGGAACGGCGACGCGAGCTGGCGGGCGAAGTGATGCACGCGAAAATACGCGCCGTCCGCGCCCAGCTGCTCGGCGGCGACAGCCAGCTCTATGGATTGCAAAAGCGCGTCCGAAGCCGAGCGCACTTGCGATTGCGACGAGGGCGTCCAGTGCCCGAACGACAGGAACCCGATTTTCTTCATAATCATGCGATATAAGGATGCGCGTCAGGCTTCAATGCAAAAGAGATTTTTTGGCGCCCGGATCAAGGCTCATGCATCGCTATTCTCGAAGGCGCCAATGCCTTGTGCGATCAGGTTGGTCGCCATCACCAGCGAGACGATTGCCCCGGAATTGAAGACGACGACCCACCATTTTCCGCCGGTCAGGAAGCCATAGCCGTCGGCGACGGCCAGTCCCCAGTCGGCCGATGGCGGCTGAATGCCGAGGCCGAGAAAGCTCAGCGTCGCGATCGAGAAGAACGCGTAGCCCAGCCTTGTGACGAGTTCGATGAGGATCGTTTCCCTGATGTTGGGCAGGATCTCCAGGAACATGATGGCGAGCGGGCCTTCACCGCCAAGCCGCGCGGCGCTGACATAGTCGCGCTGCTTCTGCTCACGCACGGCGGCGCGAACGGTGCGCGCCACCAGCGGCGCGTAGGCGATGCCGATCACCAGGATGACGGTCAGGTTCGACGGGCCGATCGCCACCAGCGTCATGGTGACGAGAACGATGAACGGAAACGCCATCAGCGTATCGAGCAGCCGCGCGCCGATGGCATCAGTGAGGCCCTCGAAATAGCCGAGCACCAGGCCGATGATGCTGCCGGCGGCAACCCCGGCCAGCGTCGCCAGCGGCGCAACCAGCAGGATGTCGCGCGAACCGACGATGATGCGGGACAGCACATCGCGGCCGAGCTGATCGGTCCCGAACCAGTGCAGCGCATCGGGCGGCGTCAGCGTCGCCAGGAAATCCTCGGCATAGGGATCGTAGGGAACGAAGAGGTTGCCTGCTATGGCGCAAGCGACCCAGAACAAAAGCAGCAGCAATCCGACCACGACCGACGGCGGCAATCCGGCGAAAGCACTGCGAATCCGGCGCACTGCCGAAAAGCCCGCCACGGCGCGCTGCAGTGCGGGAAACTCGGCCAGATCCGTCATGGCGAGGTCCGGCGGCGTTGCCGCGGATCGAGCAGCGCCAGCAAGAGGTCGCCGGCCGCCGCCGACAGCACGAAGATGGCCGCCATCACCAATACGCCTGCCTCCAGCATCGGGAAATCACGGGCCTTGGCCGCGTTCAGGACCAGATTGCCAAGTCCCTGGATGCCGAACAACGCCTCGATCACCACCAGCCCACCCAGCATGTATCCGGTCTGCGTCGCCAGCACCGCGACGGTCGGCGTCAGCGCATTGCGCAGCACGTGCCGAAAGATGATCTCGCGCCGCTCGAGCCCTTTCAGGACGGCGGTGCGCGTGTAATCGGCGGCGATCGCCTCGATCACGCCTGCTCGCGTCATCCGGGCGATATAGCCGGAAAGGTTCAGCACCAGCGGCAGCGCCGGCAGGATCAGATAATAGCCATGCGTCCAGAAGCCCGCGCCATCGGGCGCAACTCCGGAGATCGGGAACCAGTTCAGCCACAGGCCGAAAACGATGAGCAGCATCAGGCCGGAAACGAAATCAGGCACAATGCCGAAGGAGACGCCCGCCATCACGATCAGCCGGTCGATGAGGCGGCCCGCATTGAGACCGGCGATGACGCCGGCACCAACGCCGAGCGGAACGAGGAAGAGCAAAATAATCCCGGCAAGCGCCGCGGAGCGCTTGAGGCTTTCCAGCACGAAGGGCGCCACCGGCCCGCGCATCGACAGCGAGGTGCCGAAGTCACCGGTGACCGCTTTGCTGAACCAGAGCCAATACTGGACGAGAACCGGCTGGTCGGCGCCTAGCCGCTTGTTCAGTTCCGCCACCGCTTGCGCGTCGGCAAAAGGCCCGAGCATGACACGGCCCACATCGCCGGGCAGGACCTGCCCGGCGAAGAACACCAGAATGCTGACCAGCCACAGGGTGAGGACAAGTGTGCCCACACGCGCTGACAGAATGCGACCGGTCAGCATGTCGCGATCATGCCTGGACGAAGGAAACGCGGTCGAGCAGGAGATGCGAAATCGCGGTGAAGCGTACGCCCTCGACCTTGGAGCTGACGATGCGGCTGTATTGCGAGAAGTAGCTGATGATCGCCGGCGTCTCGTCGAGCAGCAAGGTCTGGATCTTGCGGGCAACAAGGCGCTGTGCCTGCAGGTCGCGCGCCTTCGAGTAGTCAAGCAGCAGCGCGTCATAGGCCGGGTTGTTGAAATGTGCCGCGTTCCAAGCTCCCGAACTCTTTAGCGTGGCGTTGAGGAAGATGTCGGGCGTGCCGCGGTGGCCATAGTCGGTGATGCCGAGCACCGAATCCAGCCATGGCGAACTGCCAAACGTCGCCGAGCCGTAATAGGCGTCCTGCGGCAGGACATTGAGCTTGACGTCGATGCCGGCCTTCTTGGCGAAGTTCTGGATGATGACCGCATAGTCGGGAATGTCATAGGCGCGTTCGGTGGTCAGCGTCACCTCGAAGCCGTTGGGCACGCCCGCCTCGCCAAGCAGCCGCTTGGCC
>NZ_RZRR01000188.1:0-7537 GCF_003998555.1 Mesorhizobium sp. M7A.F.Ca.CA.002.09.1.1
TCAGATGCAGGTGCTCGCGGTTGAAGGTCAGCACAACCGCCTCGCCTTCTGCCGGCAAGGCGATGCCGGCCGGCACGATGGCGTGCAGCCGCAGCCCGTCGGCGTCGAGCGCCAGCTTTGTCGTGGCGCCGAGATAATTGGTCGAGATGAGGCGGGCCGATACGCCTTCACCACTTGTGACCCCCTTGGCCGCGCGGCCGACGCGAATGGATTCAGGGCGGAGACTCCCCCAGCGATGCTGGCCGGAATAGCGCTGCACGAAATCCGGCGGCAGCACATTGGAGGAGCCGACGAAATCGGCGACGAAGCGGGTCCTCGGCCGCTGGTAGATATCTTCCGGAGTGCCGATCTGCATGATCTTGCCATCGTTGAAGACGGCGACGCGGTCGGCCATCGACAGCGCTTCGCCCTGGTCGTGAGTGACGAAGACGAAGGTGATGCCGAGCGCCTTCTGCAGCGACTTCAACTCCTCCTGCATGTTCTCGCGCAATTTGAGGTCGAGCGCGCCGAGCGGCTCGTCGAGCAGCAGCACCTTTGGCTGGTTGACCAGCGCGCGGGCCAGTGCCACGCGCTGGCGCTGGCCACCGGAAAGCTGGCCGGGCCGGCGGGCGCCATAGCCGGGCAGCCGCACCAGTGACAGCGCCTCTTCCGCCGCCTTGTGCCGCTCAGCCTTGCCGACGCCCTTGACCATCAGCCCGTAGGCAACGTTGTCGAGCACGTTCAGATGCGGGAACAGCGCATAATCCTGAAACACGGTGTTGACGTTGCGGCGATAGGGCGGAACGCCCTCGGCGCGGTCGCCGAAGATCGAGATCGAGCCCGATGTCGGCTGCTCGAAGCCGGCGATGAGGCGCAGGCAAGTGGTCTTGCCGGAACCAGACGGCCCGAGCATGGCGAAGAACTCGCCCGGCGCGATGTCGAGATCGACCGCGTCGACCGCGCGCACGCTGCCGAAATGGCGCGAGGCTTTCTGGAAGGAGACGGCGGAGGTCATGGGCTGTCAGTCCGTTGCCGGTTTGATGTGTTGATGTCGCGCGACGTCCTATCTCCCCCTTGTGGGGGTGAGAAGTGATCCGCATAGCGGAGGAAAGCCAATTGCTTGGCTTTTCGAGCTTCGAACGCCTGAGCCTTGCGAAGGGCCAGGCACTGCCACGAACTGCCGAGCAGACCCCACCCAGACGCTATGCGTCGACCCTCCCCACAAGGGGGAGGGCAAGGATGCTCATCGTCCGCCGATGACGCCGATATAGTCCGACACCCAGCGATAGTAGGGCACGCACTGATCGTTCTGGGTGGCGCATTTCGACACCGGCGTCTTCCAGAACTTGATCTTGTCGAAGTTCTCGTAGCCGTTGGTCTTGCAACCCTCGTCGGTCAAAAGCTCATTGCCCTTGCAGGCGGCGGGCACGACGGGCAGTGAGCCGAACCAGGCTGAGACATCGCCCTGCACCTTCGGCGACAGCGAATGTTCCATCCACATATAGGCACAGTTGGGGTTGGCGGCGTCGGCCTCCATCATGGTGGTGTCGGCCCAACCGGTGGCGCCCTCCTCCGGGATGGTGGAAGCGACCGGCTTCTTGGCGGCGACCAGCGTGTTGACCTGATACGGCCACGAGCCGGAAGCGACGACGCCTTCGTTCTGGAAATCGTCGACCTGGATGGCGGCGTCGTGCCAATAGCGGCCAACCAGTGTGCGTTGGACGCGCAGCAATTCGAGCGCCGCCTTGTACTGGCCCTCGTTCAGTTCATAGGGATCCTTGATGCCGAGTTCCGGTTTGTGGAACATCAGATAGTTGGCCGCATCCGCAATGTGGATCGGCCCGTCATAGGCCTGGACGCGGCCCTTGTTGGACTTGCCGTCCGGCAGCTTCATTTCCTCAAAGACGATGTTCCAGCTCTTGGGAGCCTCCTTGAACACGTCGGTGTTGTACATCAGGACGTTGGGACCCCACTGGTAGGGAACGCCGTAGTGGGCGCCGCCGACGGTGAACCACGGCGCGTCCTTGAGGCGCTCGTCGACCGTCTTCCAGCTCGGGATGAGATCGGTGTTGATCGGCTGCACGCGCTTGCCGGCAACGAGGCGCAACGAGGCATCGCCCGAAGCGGTGACGAGGTCGAAGCCGCCCTCATTCATCAGCGAGACCATCTCGTCGGAGGTGTTGGCGGTCTTGACGTTGACCTTGCAGCCGGTCTCCTTCTCGAAGGAAGTCACCCAGTCATAGCCCTTGTCGGTTTCGCCGCGCTCGATGTAGCCCGGCCAGGCAACGATGTTGACCTGGCCTTCGCCCTTGCCAAGTTCCTTGACCTGGGCGACGGCCTGACCGGAAAAGGTCAGCGCGACCGTCAGAGCAGTGCATGACTTCAGGAATGAATTCATTGTCGATCTCCCATTTAGGCGCCTGACCCTGAAAGCCGGTTTCGGTCTTCGTTAGGGGTCACGCGCGGACTGAAAACTGTCAGTTCGTCCGTTGGGCTTGATGCCGCTCTGATGGCGGCTTTGGTCCCTGAACCGAAAGTGCTTTGAAAATTCCGGTTTCGCAAATTCATTTATCAGAAGGGCGATATCGGTTTTTCCGATAGATGTGCAGCCGGCGTCTCAGGGACGCTGGCGGACCGTCCGTTGCGACTGGGCAAGACCGATGAAATCGCGCGCGGCCTGCGGCAGACCGGAGCCGCGCCGCCAGACCATGCCGACCTGGACCACCGGCAAGGAGCCGGAAATATCGCGCGATTCGATGCGGTCGCCTTCCAGCGACCAGGGCCGGTAGACGAGATCGGGCAGCAGCGCCACGCCGGCACCGGTGGCGACCAGACTGCGCACGGCCTCCACGGAACGGGTGCGGAAGGCGACATGCGGCTTGGCGCCGATCGCCGTCAGCAGCTTGCCGGTATTCTCCTCGATCTCGTCGACGGTCAGCATGATCAGCGTTTCGGAGGCAATGTCGCCAATGCTGATGATGTCGGCGCCGACGAGCGGATGACCGAGCGGCAGCCACAGCCGATAGGCCGAGACTTCGAGGATTTCCGACTGCAACGCGGTGCGGTCGCGCAAATTGGAGGTGACCATGACGGCAATGTCGAGCTTGCCGCCGATCAGGAGGTGTTCGAGATAATCGCCATTGTCCTCGATGGCAGAGACCTCGACGCCGGGATAGGCACGGCGGTAGCGGGCGAGCAGATCCGACAGCACATAGCCGGCGACCAGCGAGGTGACGCCGAGCTGCAGCCGGCCGGCCGCCACCGCCTGCTCGCCGGAGAAAGAGCGACGCGCGTCGGAAACATCGGCGAGGATTTTCGTCGCATGGCGCAGGAACTGGTGACCCTTGTGGGTGATGTTGAGGCCGCGCGGGTGGCGTTCGAACAGTTCGACGCCGAGATCGCTTTCGAGTTCCTTGATCGCTTCGGTGACCGACGATTGCGAGATGGAGAGGTTCTGGGCGGCGCCCGAGACCGTGCCTTGCTCGGCAACGGCGATGAAGAACTGCAGCTGGCGGATGGTGAAAGCCATGCCCGGACTAAACACCGGCGGCCGAATGAAGGAAAGCCGACTGCAGAGCTTATCCCATGACCTGAGAGCTGGCGCTCAACCGAGCGCCAACTTGATGCGCCGCCGGCATGCGGGGCCATAGCGCAGCGCAAGCATGAATGCCGTCTCCAGAGCCACGACGATGACAATGATGCGCAGGCCCACCGTGAAGGAGTCCCGGCCGCTGCCGCGCAGCAGATAGCCGGTGGTGAGAAAGCCCGCGTTCCAGAACGTGGCGCCGAGCAGCGTCGCGGCCGCGAAGGGCAAAGCGGGCAGACAGAGTGCGCCGGCGGCGATCGGCAGGTAATTGCGCACAGTCGGGATGAACTGCGCCAGCAAGGACACCCGGACGTGATTGCGCCGATAGGCCTGGCCGAGCCTGCGGTAGGTCGCGTGACGCAGGAACACGTACTTGCCGAAACGCTCGACCAGCCTGTCGGCACGGTCAGGTCCAACCCGGCGGCCGACCGCATACCAGACAAGGCAGCCGCTGGCGGACGCAAGCGTCGTCACCATCAGCAGGATCGCCAGCGTCGAAGCATCCGGCGCCGCCGTCATGCCGAGGAACAGCAGCAGCACATGCGAGGGCGGAATTGGCAGGATCTTTTCGGTGAAGGCGAGGCAGAAAACGCCCAACAGACCGAAGCCGAGGATGGCTGCCAGCGGCCCCGTCATGCGAAGCGACATGGTGACGCCGACACCAAACGGTGCCACGGTCCATCTCTGGAGAAAAGACAAAGCATCAGGCAACCTTCATCCTGGATCCAACGCTTCGATCGGTCGGCGTGGCGTTTGCTGCAGTCAGCGTCGGACCCGAAATCCGTTGCATATGTCGGGTCCGACGCCTTGGCGCCGGCATACGAGGCGAATCGCGCACCGACTGGTTCTGTTTGCCGCGAATGGATTGCGTGGACATTGCGCCTCGGCGCGGACGAGACGTGTTTGACATCGACACCAATCGTAACTAACTAAGTTACATGAAGCGCAACAGCCGACTGTCCTCTACCCTGCACATTCTCGTCCACATGGCCGAGAAGCCCGAACAGGCGCTGACCTCCGAGCAGCTTGCCACCTTCATCCACACCAATCCGGTGGTGGTCCGCCGCACCATCGCAGGCTTGCGCGACGCCGGCATCGTCACCTCGTCGCGCGGGCACGGTGGCGGCTGGCTGCTCGGGCGGGCGCCCGAGAAAATATCCCTGGCCGAGATCAGCGTCGCCCTTGGCGAGACACTGCTGCCGTTCAGCACCGATCCGGAAAGCCCCGGCTGCCTCGTCGAGCAGGCGGTGATCGCCGTGCTCGACGATTTTCGCAACGCCGCCGAAAGGCTGCTGGCGGAGAAGCTGAGCCGCATCACGCTGGCTGACCTGACCGCCGATTTCCGCCGCCGTTTTGACCTCATTGGAGTCTCCAGCCATGCAGTATGATCTTGCCGTCGTCGGCGGCAGCTTTGCCGGCCTGTCCGCCGCCATCCAGGTGGCGCGGGCAGGACGCAAGGTGCTGGTGATCGACGCCGGCCGGCCGCGCAACCGCTTTGCCGAGCATTCGCACGGCTTCCTCGGACATGACGGGCGCGCGCCCGGCGCAATCCTGGATGACGCAAGGCGCCAACTACTGGCCTATCCGACAGCCAGGGTTGTCGACGGGCGCGCCGACAAGGCCCTTGCCGCTGGCAGCAGCGATTTCGAAATCACCACCGAGGGTGGCGAGACATTCGGCGCGGCACGGCTGGTACTGGCCACTGGGGTGCGCGATATCCTGCCGGAGGTTGCCGGGCTTGCCGAGCTCTGGGGAAAGAGCGTGCTGCACTGCCCCTATTGCCACGGCTACGAAGTTTCCGGCGGGCCGCTCGGCGTGCTCGCAACCGGTCCGATGTCCATGCATCAGGCACAGCTGATCACCGATTGGGGCGATGTCACGCTGTTCGGCAATGGCCTGTTCGAGCCTGACACAGAGCAGATGCGCGCGCTGGAGAGCCGAAAGGTGCGGTTTGAGCCCACCAGCGTTGCCGAGCTAGAGGAAGACGGCTCCGGCGGATTGATCGTCCACCTCGACGACGGCAGAAAGGCCGGCGTCAGGGCGGTGTTCACCGCTCCGCGCAATATCATGGCCAGCCCGCTGGCCGAACAGCTCGGCTGCGGCTTCACCGAAGGCCTCCTCGGCCCGGTGATATCAGTCGACGACAGGCAGCAGACGACCGTGCCCGGCGTCTACGCCGCCGGCGACGCGGCACGTTCGATGCACAACATCGCCCTTGCAGTATCGGGTGGCACCTTTGCGGGCGTCTGCGCCCACCAATCGCTGGTCTTCGGCTAGAACCCGGCTTCCGCGCCGGCGATGCTGAGCCGGGCGCCGGCCTGCGCAAGGGCGGCGGCCAGGTCGTGCGGCGGCGAGCGGTCGGTGGCGAGTTCGGAAAAGCTGTCGAAGCCGCAGACCTGGACCAGACCAAGACGGCCGAATTTCGAGTGATCGGTGATGACGAGGGACCGCTGGCCGCGCGACAGCACCATGCGGGCGAACTCGGCCTCATCCAGATCAAAATCCATGACGCCCATCACCGCGTCGACGCCCCCGGTGGAAATGATGGCGTGACTGACCGAGAAGCGACTGACAAAATCGATCGCCGAGGCGCCGAAAGCAGCACCGGAATCGCTGCGCAACTCGCCGCCGGCCATATAGACCTTGTTGCCGTTGATGGTGGCCAGCGTGCGGGCGATGTCCGAGGAATTGGTGACGACCGTCAGGCGCCGGTGGCCGAGCAGTTCACGCGCAAGGAACGAGGTCGTCGTTCCGGTGTCGAGCATGATGGATTCCCCGTCGCGGATGGTGGCGGCGACCATGCGGGCAATGACGCGCTTGGCGTCGGCGTTCTCACGCATGCGCCGCTCGAACGGCGCTTCGCCGATCATTGACGGCAGGCCGATGGCGCCATGCATCTTGAGGACAGAGCCATCACCGGTCAGCGGCTTGACGTCGCGGCGCACCGTCTCGAGCGACACGCCCAGCCGGTCGGCCAGACTGGCGATGGTGACGGTGCCCTCTTCCTGCAGGAGCCGCAGGATCTCGCCGTGTCGTTTGGACTGGGCCATCTGGTTTCCCGAACTGATGCTCTTGACCGATTCTAAGGTAATTCAATTGCTTTTAAAGGAACTACCTTATGCTTTCAGGCAAAATACCCAAAAAAAGTCACAGCTTTTTATTGACAAGCGGGAAACCCTGGCGTGAAATCAAAGACATTAACAGGCTTCAGATCTGCGACTGGGGGCAGAGCCGCAACTCAGCGATCAGGCCGTTTGGAACGTGCCTGTACAAGGAATTTTCAGATCCGCGGGGGCGGATGCCGGGCTCAAAAACCTGGCCAAGGGGCTCGTCGGTGCGGTGCGGGATACCGATCCTGGCGTCCCGCACCGACGAGATTATTTACGTTTCTCCCCGCCGTCGTTGCGCTGTTCACGGCGCCTTGTCGAAGCCCAGCAAACCAGGGATGATTCCGTGACCGCCGAAGACCGCATCCGCGCCCTGCCCTGCTGGACCGGTGGCATCGAGATCGCACCGCTGCCCGGCGGTCTGAGCAACGCGAATTATGTGGTCACGGACGCGGCGGGACGACACGTCGTGCGCTTCGGCAAGGACTATCCGTTCCACCATGTCTTTCGCGAGCGCGAGGTGATGACGGCGCGGGCGGCGCATGCCGCCGGTTTCGCGCCGGCCGTCCGCCATGCCGAACCGGGCATCATGGTCACAGAGTTTCTCGGCGCCAAGACCTATCTCGCCGAGGACGTACGCGCCAATCTTGGCCGCGTCGCAGCCCTGATGCGCGCCTTTCACCGGGAGATGCCCACTCACGTCTCCGGCGCCGGCTTCATGTTCTGGGTGTTCCATGTCATTCGCGACTATGCGCGCACGCTTGAAGAACGCGGCAGCCGCAAGCGCAGCGACCTGCCGCGCCTGCTGACGCTGGCCGACGCCCTGGAGCGCGCGCCGAAACTGCTGCCGCTCGTCTTTGGCCAC
>NZ_RZRR01000189.1:0-7532 GCF_003998555.1 Mesorhizobium sp. M7A.F.Ca.CA.002.09.1.1
CGCCTGGGCCGCGCGATCTAGCGGAACGTCGATCGCCAGAAAATCCTTCAGCGCGGAAAACGCCTCGCTCGACAGCCGAACGCTGCGCAATTCGGCTTTCTCGATCAGCCGCCGGGCAATGTCGGACGGCGCGCGTCCGGCGGACGCCGACAGGCCGGCCTCTTCCATGCCGCTGGCGATATGGGCGGAAAGACCGTCCAGATCACCGTCGAGGACCAGAGCGGCGACCGGACCCGAGAGCTGGCTGTTGCGCGGCGGGTTGGCAAGATCGGCGAGTGCCGCCTCAAGCATCGGCGACGAGCCGAACGCGCGGGCAAGACGCATGCGCCAGCCGCGCGGCAGGCCAAGGGCGGCCAGCACCGCCTCGAAAATGGTCTGGTCGCCAAGCGTGATCGCCAATGCCTGGCCAGGCAGCACCAGCGACAGCAGCGCATGCGCGTCGGCCACCGAGCGGGCATCCGCTTGCGCGGTATCGCGGTCGCCGAGATCCTCGATGCCGGCCTGGAAGAACTCGTTGCCGCCTTCGCGGCGCTGGCGAAACACCTCGCCCAGATAGGAATAACGGCGCGGCGTGCCGGCCTGCGAACTTATGTGGTCGAGGCAGACCGGAATGGTGAATTCCGGCCGCAGGCAGAGCGTCTGCCCCGTTTCGCTTTCGGTGAGGAAGATCCGGCGGCGCAAATCCTCGCCGGCCATGTCGAGGAACGGGTCCGCCGGCTGCAATATGGCGACCTCGACGGCGTGCGTGTTGCGCGTGGCGAAGAGGTTGGTGATGTCGGTGGAGATGGCGGGGGTGCGGGAGGTCAACTTGCTGACCTCAGTGCTGCACGACCCTCTGGTCCCAAACCAGAGGCGCCAACGCGGCCTCTACTTGCCACGCGCCCTCTCCTCAGCCTGCGCCGCCAATATCTTCCTCACCTCGACGACCAGCTCGCCCTCCGCCACAGTCACCTGTGCCGGGCGCGCCGCGCGCCATTCGGCGTTGTCTGATATTTCGGCCGACATGCGCGCGCCTTCGATCAGGTCCTTGATCTGCAGCTCGCCCTTGGCGCGCTCGTCGCCGCCCTGGATGATGGCGACCGGACAGCCGCGACGGTCGGCATATTTGAGCTGCGCCTTCATGCCGGCGCCGCCGAGATACATTTCGGAACGGATGCCGGCGGCGCGCAGCTCCGCCACCATCTTCTGGTAGCGGCCGAGGCTGTCGGTGTCCTTGTCCATCACCAGCACGACGACCGGCGCAATCACGTCCGAGGCATCAAGCTTGCCGAGGTTCTTCAGCGCGGTCATCAGCCTGGAGACGCCGATGGAAAAACCGGTTGCCGGCACCGGCTCGCCACGGAAGCGCGAGACGAGGCCATCATAGCGCCCGCCGCCACCGACCGAACCGAAGCGCACGATCTGGCCGTCTTCGTTGGGGATTTCGGCCAGAAGCTCGGCTTCGAAGACAGGGCCGGTGTAGTATTCGAGGCCGCGCACGACCGAGCGGTCCATGGCAATCCGGTCTTCGTCATATCCGGCCGCCCTGACCAGCGCTTCAATCGTGGCGAGTTCGCCGACGCCTTCCTGGTAGATCGCGTTCGAACTGACCATGGAATCCTGGCCGGCCTGTATAGTCCTCGCAGTCGCGAGAAGAACCGCCTCGGCTTGCCCGTTGTTCAACCCGGCGCCCTTGGCGAAGTCGCCTTCGCCCTCCTTGCCGCCGTCCCAGCGGCCCGGGCCAAGCAAAAGCTTCACGCCTTCCGGCCCGAGCTTGTCGAGCTTGTCGATCGCACGCAGCACCGTCAGCCGGCGGCCGGCATTCTCCTCGCCGCCAAGGCCGATCGCCTCCAGCACGCCATCCAGCACCTTGCGGTTGTTGACGCGG
The DNA here is from genome assembly GCF_003998555.1 of Mesorhizobium sp. M7A.F.Ca.CA.002.09.1.1. Taxonomy (NCBI): domain Bacteria; kingdom Pseudomonadati; phylum Pseudomonadota; class Alphaproteobacteria; order Hyphomicrobiales; family Phyllobacteriaceae; genus Mesorhizobium; species Mesorhizobium sp. M7A.F.Ca.CA.002.09.1.1. Next base: position 1,868 of record NZ_RZRR01000189.1, read on the forward strand.
ATGACGTAGTCGCCGCGCTTGATGCCCAGCGCTTCCATGACGTCGGCCATCATCATGGCCATTTCGGCGTCGGCGGCCACACCCGGCGTGCCGATCGTGTCGGCATCGAACTGCATGAACTGGCGGAAGCGGCCGGGGCCGGGCTTCTCGTTGCGGAACACCCAGCCTGAGCGATAGCTGCGGTAAGGTTTTGGCAGCCGCTCGTAATTCTCGGCGACATAACGCGCCGTCGGCGCGGTCAGGTCGTAGCGCAGCGACAGCCACTGGTCGTCGTCATCCTGGAAGGAGAACACGCCTTCGTTCGGCCGGTCCTGGTCGGGGAGGAATTTTCCGAGCGCATCGGTGTATTCGATCAGCGGCTGGTCTGCCGGTTCGAAGCCGTAAAGCTCATAGACCGAGCGGATCGTCGCCATCATCTTCTCGACGGCGCGGATGTCCTCGGCGCTGCGGTCGGCAAAGCCGCGCGGCAGTCGCGCTTTCGTCTTTTCCGATTTATCGGCCATGGGGTGTTTGCTCGGCGTTTTATGATGCTTGCAGGTCGGCAATGTTGCGATTTTCGCAACGCGGGTGTCCTAACCGAAGAGGTCGGATGCGGCAAGGGTCAGACCTCTGGCGCTGCCGATGAGAGAAGGCGACGCCGCACCTCCTTGAAACCAATCCGGACCGCAAATGAAACAATCCCGCCATGCGTGCGGCATCGTGCCGACACAATCGCCGCCGATAAAGCGCGGGAATGAGGGGTTCGCGGCCATGACCAGCACAGCAAGATTCCATGCCATCGACAGCGATGCCGGATTGTCCGCACGCTTGCGCCCGGCCGACATCAACGTCCCGAAAATGGTCAGCCAGGCTGCCGGACCGTTCGAAGTACCCGCCGACACCGGCAAGGGACCATCCATGCGCGACGCGTTGATGACCGGCCTGCTGGTGATCTATCCGACCCTGGCCACGGTGGTGGCGATCGTCGCCGGCCTGGTGCTGGCCAGCGCCAACGGCACCTGAGCCTATTTCGGCCGCCTGAAAGCCTTCCGCTGCTTCTCGACCTCTTGGCGGCAGGCGCAGCCCTCGAGGTGGTCGTTGACCAGGCCCATGGCCTGCATGAAGGCGTAGACCGTGGTCGGGCCGACAAAGCTCCAGCCGCGCTTCTTCAGCTCCTTCGAGATCCGCACCGAGACGGCCGTTGTCGGGTTCGCGCGCAGATGGGCGAGGTCGACGATTTGCGGCCGCTCGTCCTTGCCGGGTTCGAACTTCCAGAACCAGGCGGCCAGTGAGCCGAATTCGTCCACCATTTCGCGGGCGCGCCTGGCGTTGTTGATGGTCGAGACGATCTTGCCGCGATGGCGGATGATGCCGGCATTGCCGAGCAGGCGCTCGACATCCTTGTCGGTGAAGCTTGCTACCTTGTCGAATTCGAAATTGGCGAAGGCTTCGCGAAAATTCTCCCGCTTGCGCAGTATGGTCAGCCACGACAGGCCCGACTGAAAGCCTTCCAGGCAGATCTTTTCGAACAGCCTGCGGTCGTCGGCCACAGGCCGGCCCCATTCATGATCGTGATAGTGCAGATAGTCGGGCAGATTGCCGTGCCAGAAGCAGCGCGCGACACCGTCGGGGCCGGCGAGCAGGCCGGTGTGTTCCTTGTCCATAGGCCAAAATCCGTTCGTTAACGCGCTTTGCGCGGCATTTACTGCGGCTTTACCAGATTCGTGAACCCGGCGGTAACCACACCAAAAGGTTTACTGACAAAGCCGCATTTTACGCATTCCGATTCATGTTTCGGTTGCTGCTTGCGCGCCAATGATCGCCGAACCGGGAGGACGTTTCCACCCGTTTGTATCAGACGATCAAGGTGCGTTACGATGAAGACAGTGTTGTTTCCCGTGCTCGGCGCCGTGGCTGTGTTTGCCGCCGGCGTCACACCCTCAACCGCCGGCGACCGCTATGCCGACAGGCCGCCGGTGATGGTGAGCCCCGACCTTTCCGCACCCTGGGTGCTGCAGCTTGGCCATGCGCCCGGCATCGTGCGCCAGAACCGGCAGGTGGTGCAGCAGCAGCGACGCCTGCGCCCGGCGCAGCCCGACCGGGTGCAGACGGCGGCGGTGCAGCCGCCGGCCAAGCGCATGGTCGCGCGTCCCCAGATCAACCCGATCTACCTGCCGCAGGAAGTCGACTATGACGGAGGCCAGAAGCCGGGCACGATCGTCATCGACACCACGCAGAATTTCCTCTTCCTGGTCGAGAAGAACGGCAAGGCAAGGCGCTATGGCGTCGGCACCGGCAAGCCGGGCTTCGAATGGTCGGGTACGCACAAGATCACCAACAAGCGCGAGTGGCCGGACTGGCGCCCGCCGGCGCAGATGATCAAGCGCGAAGCCGCCAAGGGCCGCTATTTGCCGACCTATCTTGCCGGCGGCATGGAGAACCCGCTTGGTGCCCGTGCGCTCTACCTCGGCACCACCGAATACCGCATCCATGGCACCAACCAGCCGTGGACGATCGGCGGCGCGGTGTCGTCGGGCTGCATCCGCATGCGCAACGAGGACGTCGTCGATCTCTATGAGCGGGTCAATGTCGGAACCACGGTCGAGGTGATATAATAGTCCTTGCGAATCACCTGGCCGGCAAAGCAGTCCGCGTTTCGAGGCCAGTTTAGGGATACGGGGGACGGGCCGTATGGGGATGCGGCCGGTCAGGAAGGGCAGCACGGGAAACCGCGCTGCCCTTTCCGTTTTGAGCAGAAATCGAGGGCAAAAGGCCACCCACGCGTCGCGCAACGGGCATAGCGGTTCGCTTTCATGCTGCCCTTTGCCGCATTCTTTTGCTATCTCGGTGGCAAGTTCCACAAAAGAGTTCACCCATGCCTCTGTCCGAAGACAGCCGTTATCTCAAGGGCGGCCCGGTCGCCCAGCGCATCATCGCCGCCGTTGCCGAGGACGCAGCGATCGCCAAAGCCGAGGGTTTTCCGCCCAAGCTGATCTCGATCACCGTCGGCGACACCGATGCGGTGGACGTCTATGTGCGCAACCAGCGCGCCAAGGCTGAGCTCGCCGGCATCGATTTCGAGGAACGGCGCTTTCCCGCCACCATCACAGCAGGCGAGTTGGAAGCTGCGATCCACGGCCTGAATGCCGATCCGCGCGTTACCGGCATCATCATCCAGCGGCCCGTGCCAGCGCATATCCCCATCAAGACGCTGCAAGCGGCGGTGCATCCGCTGAAGGATGTCGAAGGCATGCATCCGGCCTCGATCGGCAACATCGTCTACAACCAGCTCGATCTCGCGCCTTGCACGGCGGCCGCCTCGGTCGAGCTGCTGAAGGAGACCGGCCTCGACCTCAAGGGACTGGAAGTCGTCATCGTCGGCCATTCGGAAATCGTCGGCAAGCCGATCGCCTTCCTGTTGATGAGCGAAGGCGCGACGGTGACGGTCTGCCACCACATGACGCGATCGGTCGCCGCCCATGCAAGGCGCGCCGATGCGCTGTTCGTTGCCGTCGGCAAGCCGCGGCTGATCAAGGCCGACATGGTCAAGCCGGGCGCTGCCGTCATCGACATCGGCATCAATTCCGAAATCGCCCCCGACGGCTCCAGCCGCATCGTCGGCGACGTCGACACTGAAAGCGTGCGCGAGGTCGCCTCCTGGATCACCCCGGTGCCGGGCGGCGTCGGCCCGATCACGGTCGCCATCCTGCTGCGCAACACCATGGTCGCGCTCAGCCGCCAGCGCGCGCTTTATGAGGCGACCTACGGTACGGCCGACAGGCTTGCGGCGGAGTAAGGACAGGGCGACCTATTCCGCAGCGATCAGGCTTTCTTCCAGAACACCTTCCGGCTTCGGCCCACCATAGGCCCAGTCGAGCAGCTTTATCGTGTGCACCACCGGCATCTTCGCGGCGGAAGCGATTTGCGTGATGCAGCCTATGTTGCCGGTGGCGACGATCGAGGCCCCCGTCGCCTCGATGTTTTTCACCTTGCGGTCGCGCAGTTTGGCCGAGATCTCGGGCTGCAGGATGTTGTAGGTGCCGGCAGAGCCGCAGCAGAGATGCCCTTCGCGCGGCTCGCGCACGATGAAGCCGGCCTTGGCCAGCAGTTCTTTCGGCTGGCGGGTGATCTTCTGGCCGTGCTGCATCGAGCAGGCCGAGTGATAGGCAACGACAGTGCCCGGCTTGCGAACCGGTTCGGGCAGGTCGAGGGTCGAGAGATATTCGGTAACGTCCTTGGCCAGTGCCGAGACGCGTGCGGCCTTGTCGGCATAGGCCGGGTCGAGCCGCAGCATGAAACCGTAGTCCTTGATCGTCGTGCCGCAGCCCGAGGCGGTGATGACGATGGCATCGAGCCCGCCCTGGTCGAGGGCGCGTGTCCAGGCGTCGACATTCTGCCTCGCCGAGGCAAGCGCGGCCTGTTCGCGCCCCATATGATGGACCAGCGCACCACAACAGCCTTCGCCCGGCGGCACCAAGACCTCGACGCCGAGCCGCGTCAGCAGCGAAATCGTCGCCTCGTTGATGGCGGGATCGAGCACCGATTGCGCGCAGCCGGTGAGGATGGCGACACGACCTCTTTTGGTCCCCTGCCCGACATGGATGCCCGGCGAGCCTATCGGCGAAGCTGCCGGGATCGACGCCGGCGCAAGCTTGAGCATCGCACTGAGCGGCTTCAGCGCCGGAACCTTGTCGAACAAGCCTATGAACGGCTTGCCCAGCTTCGCCAGCTTGAGCGCGGCGCGAAAGCGCTGGGGATAGGGCAGTACGAAGGCCAGCATGGCGCGGGTCAGGCGGTCGAGCAGTGGCCGCTTGTAGGTCTCCTGGATATGGGCGCGGGCATGGTCGACCAGATGCATGTAGTTGACGCCCGACGGGCAGGTGCTCATGCAGGCAAGGCACGACAGGCAGCGATCGATATGGGTGACGATCTGCTTGTCGGCCGGACGGCCTTTTTCCAGCATGTCCTTGATCAGGTAGATGCGCCCGCGCGGTGAATCGAGCTCGTTGCCGAGTGTCACATAGGTCGGGCACGTCGCGGTGCAGAAGCCGCAATGCACGCATTTGCGCAGGATCTTTTCCGATTCCGCGACATGCGGATCGGCAAGCTGGGCAAGCGAAAAATTGGTCTGCATCGCTGATGTCCTAGGCCATGCGGCCGGGATTGAAGATATTCTTGGGGTCGAATTCCTGTTTCAGGCGGACCGATAGTGCAGCAAGAGCGGGCGGCTGCGGCTCGAACACCGGTAGAGCGGCGCGATGCGAGGGTGCGGCGCGCACCAGCGTCGCATGGCCGCCGCCATGTTTCCTCAACAGCCCGCGCAGCAGAGCGGCTTCCGGATCGCCCTGTTCCATGCGCAGCCAAACCAGTCCGCCCTGCCAGTCATAAAAGGCGCTGACGGCGGCCTGCATGCGCAGCGTCAGGACCATCTGGTGGCTCTGAGAAGGCGTCATCGAGATGCGCCAGACCGGCTTCTCGCTGCCGTCGGCGAAAGGCCTGCAATCGCGAACGTCGCGCCAGATCAGCCGTGAAACCTCGCCGCCAATCTCCTCCAGCGGGCCGGCATTGCCGAGCAGCGTTTTCAGCGCGGCGATGCGGTAGGCGACCGACGGGCCGAAACCCTCGACGCGCAGCAGCGTGGCAGCCTCGCTGCCGAGACTGCCGCTGGCGACGCGCGCGGCGATCC
>NZ_RZRR01000018.1:0-18132 GCF_003998555.1 Mesorhizobium sp. M7A.F.Ca.CA.002.09.1.1
TCGACCATGCCGACACCAATCTTGTGCGCCTGCCCGACGCGATGGAATTCGCCACCGCCGCCAGCCTCGGCTGCCGCTTCGTCACTTCGTTTCGAGCCATTGTCGACCAGGGCCGGGTGAAGCCGGGCGAATGGGTCGCGGTGCATGGCTGCGGCGGCGTCGGCCTGTCGGCGATTATGATTGCCAGCGCCATGGGCGCCAATGTCATCGCCATCGATCTCACCGACGAGAAACTGGATTTCGCCAAAAAGATCGGCGCCGTCGCCACCATCAATGCATCTACGACGCCGAACGTGGTCAAGGCGGTCAAGCAGATCACCAATGGCGGCGCGCATATGTCGATGGACGCGCTCGGCCACCCCACCACCTCGTTCAATTCGATATCCAATCTGCGCCGGCGCGGCCGCCATGTGCAGGTCGGCCTGATGCTGGGCGAGCATGCCCGGCCGCAGGTGCCGATGGACAAGGTGATCGCCTTCGAGCTCGAAATCCTCGGCAGCCACGGCATGCAGGCCTACCGCTACCAGGCGATGATGGACATGATCCGCAACGGCAAGCTGAAGCCCGAACTGCTGGTCGGCAAGAGGATCAGTCTCGACGAGGCGCCTGCGGCCCTGATGGCGATGGGCGGCTTCGAGGGCATTGGGATTGGGGTGGTGACGAAGTTTTAGGCGAGGACGGCACCGTCGTCAGGCGATCGCGCGTCGTGGCAATTCCTGCTTCGCGAATCGCTTGGCGCCTACGACGCAAAGCACCACGCCAAGCGTGACGACCACCATCAACGAACTGACCTGTTCGTGCAGCAGCGTCGCTGCCAGTGCCAGTCCGAAGAATGGCTGCAGCAGCTGCAACTGTCCGACCGCGGCGATGCCGCCTTGCGCCAGGCCGCGATACCAGAACACGAAGCCGATCAGCATGCTGAACAGCGAGACATAGGCAAGCCCCATCCACGCACTGACGCCGACGCCGTCGAACGACGGCGGCATGGTCAGCAGCGTCAGCACCAGCATGATCGGCAGCGACAGCACCAGCGCCCAGCAGATCACTTGCCAGCCGCCGAGCCTGCGCGACAGCGCGGCGCCCTCGGCATAGCCGAGGCCGCAAGCGATGATGGCAGCCAGCATCAGACCGTCGCCGACCGGCGAGGCAGTCACGCCCTGCGTCAGCGCAAAGCCCGCGACCAGCGCACTGCCTATGCATGAAAACAACCAGAACGCCGGGCGCGGCCGATCGCCGCCGCGCAGCACGCCGAATATCGCAGTGGCCAGCGGCAGCAGGCCGACGAAGATAATGGAATGGGCCGTGGTGACGTGCTTCAGCGCCAGCGCGGTCAGCAAGGGAAAGCCGACAACCACGCCAAGTGCCACGATCACCAGCGACAGCAGATCGCCGCGCTCCGGGCGTTTCTGCCGAAACAGGAGCAGCAGCGCAAGGCCAAGCAGTCCGGCAATCGCCGCCCGGGCCGAGGTCAGGAATGTCGGATCGAATTCCCTGACCGCCACGCGCGTCGCCGGCAGCGAGCCGCTGAAGATCAACACGCCGATGAATCCATTCATCCAGCCACTCGCGGTCTTGTCCATCGTATGCTCCGTTTGTCGGCTCCGTATCGCGCGGAGCCGGTAGTATCGCCAGAGACAATGCGGTACAATTATGCAAAACTGTCATAGTCAGCAGAGCAGTACGGATGGACAAGCAGACTACAGGAAGCGAGAGCGGCGGTACGCTGGTCGAAGGCGTCATGGCGACGATCCGCCAGCGGATCGCGGCGCGCAGCCTGACGCCGGGAGCGCAATTGCCGTCGATCCGCGCCTTTGCCAAATCCATGCGAGTGTCCAAATCCACCGTGGTCGAAGCCTATGAGCGGCTCGCCGCCGAAGGCGCGATCCGCTCGCGGCCGGGCTCCGGCTTCTATGCCGCCGGATCGCTGGCGCCGCTGTCGCTGGCCGAAATCGGCCCCCGCCTCGACCGCGCCGTCGATCCGCTCTGGATCTCGCGACAGTCCCTGGAGGCCGGCGATGGCATGCTGAAGCCCGGCTGTGGCTGGCTGCCCGCTTCATGGATGCCACAGGCAGGGCTGCGCCGGGCGCTGCGCACGGTGGCGCGTGCCGACGATGTCGCACTGGCCGATTACGGCACGCCGCTCGGCCTGCCACCGCTGCGGCAATTGCTGGCGCGGCGCATGGCCGGGCATGGCATCGAGGCCTCGCCCGAGCAGATCATGCTGACGGAATCAGGTACGCAGGCCATCGACCTCCTGTGCCGGTTCCTGATCGAGCCCGGCGACACCGTGCTGGTCGACGACCCCTGCTACTTCAACTTCCACGCCCTGTTGCGCGCTCACCGGGCCAAGGTCGTCAGCGTTCCCTACACGCCGTCGGGGCCGGATATCGATCTGTTCGCGCAGGCGTTGGCCGAGCATCGGCCACGCCTCTACATCACCAATTCCGGCATCCACAATCCGACCGGCGCGGTGCTGTCGCCAGTCACCGCGCACCGGCTGCTGAAACTCGCCGACCAATCGCAATTGACCATCGTCGAGGACGACATCTTCGCCGATTTCGAACATGCGCCCGCCCCCAGGCTGGCGGCGTTCGATGGCCTCAACCGCGTTGTCCATATCGGCAGCTTCTCCAAGACGCTGTCGGCATCGGTTCGCTGCGGCTTCATCGCCGCACCGCGCGACTGGATCGAGCCCCTGACCGACCTCAAAATCGCCACGACCTTCGGCGGCGGGCGGCTCGCGGCCGAACTGGTGCTGACGTTGCTGAAGGACGGCAGCTACCGCAAGCACATGGATTTGCTGCGCGCGAAGCTTGCGCGCGCCATGGGCGAGACGGCCGCCCACCTGAAAGCGATCGGCATCACGCCGTGGATCGACCAGCCGGCTGGCCTCTTCCTGTGGTGCAGTCTGCCGGACGGCGTCGATGCGGCCGAAGTCGCCCGCCGCTCTCTGGCCGACAACATCGTGCTGGCGCCCGGCAACGCATTCAGCCTGTCCGGAACGGCTGGCCGTTTCCTGCGCTTCAACGTTGCCCAATGCGCGGACGAGCGGATTTTCAGGGTGCTCGAGGCGGCGATGGCGCGTTGACGCGCATCAAGCTGATCCTGTTGCCTGGGCAACCTTCGGCTGCTAGGGAAACGCGAGCGCACTCGAGAGAATGTCTGCGCCGTCATTTTCCGGGATAGCGTTTATGGGAACCAGCAAGTCAGCAGACAAGTAGGCCGCAACAGCACTTCGTTGTTGCGGCGGCCCGTCATTTCCCATCTTCATTGAGAACGGCAGATCGCCGCCAAATGTAGCCATTTGAGCGGATGTTCAATCATGCCTTTTCCAAAAAACCCGACATGGACCACTTCCCTGCCAGCAGCCATGGTGCTGATGGCGCCCTTCGACATCCTGGCCTCGCTGGCCATGGACATCTACCTCCCGATTGTCCCGGCGATGCCGGGGATCCTCGAGACATCGCCTGATGTCATCCAGCTGACGCTGAGCCTCTACATGATCTGTCTTGGGCTCGGCCAAGTCGTCTTCGGCCCGATTTCCGACAGGATCGGCAGGCGCCCGGTGCTGATCGGTGGCGCGCTTTTGTTTTCAGGCGCTTCCTTTCTGCTCGCCAGCACCTCACTGGCCGCTGTCTTCGTCGTCCTGCGCGTCATGCAGTCCATTGGTGCGTCCGCCATTCTCGTTGCAACCTTCGCAACGGTTCGCGACGTCTATGCGCAAAGACCCGAAAGTGCCGTCATTTACGGCCTGTTCAGCTCGATGTTGGCTTTCGTGCCGGCGTTGGGGCCGGTTGCCGGTGCGTTGATTGCCGACAATTTCGGCTGGCGGGCGATCTTCCTGACGCTCGGAGTCCTGGCCACGGCAGCTACCCTCAACGCATGGCCGAAATGGCACGAAACCCGCCCCTCGAATGGCGATACCAGGCGAATGGCGCTTCGACCCATTCTCTCCAGTCTTGCCTTCTGGACCTACACGCTTGCATTCAGTGCCGCCATGGGCGCCTTCTTCGTGTTCTTTTCGACTGCGCCACGGGTGCTCATGGATCGCGCCGGCTTTTCACAGTTCGGCTTCAGTCTAGCCTTCGCCACCGCGGCGCTGGTGATGATCGTCACCACCCGTTTCGCCAGAAGGTTCATTGCAAGCTGGGGCATCGCCGGCAGTGCCATCAGGGGCATGGCGATGCTGCTGTTCGGCGCGGCGCTATTGGCAGTGGGGCAACTGTTCGCACAGCCCTCCTTCGCGACATTTATCTTGCCGATGTGGGTCGTTGCCGTGGGTATCGTCTTCATTGTCTCAGTCACCGCAAACGGTGCACTCGAGGCGTTTGGCGATGTCGCGGGAACCGCAGTCGCACTCTACTTCTGCATCCAGAGCCTTGTCGTCGGCATCTTCGGCACGTTGTTCGTCGTCCTGCTCGGCGGAGACACGGCGTGGCCGCTGGTCGCCTACTGTTCGGTCATGGCGACGCTCACACTAAGCGCACTGAGGCATTTGCAGAAACGCCAAACCGAATAGACTGGACAGATGAGAAGCCTGGGCGGTTGGCGCAGGCTTCTCATCGTTGTCAGCGCGACGCCGCACACACCTCCCGCACACAGTCGCGCAACCAGCGTTGCGCCGGATCGGCATCGAGGCGCGGATGCCAGAGCATGGAGATAGTGACTTCCGCGGTGGCAACCGGCAGGGGAAAACTGCGCATGCCGGCGCGTGCGCCCTCGGTATGCCGCTCCGGAACGCTGGCGATCAGGTCTGATGTGCGGGCCATGGCAAGGGCTGCCGAGAAACCGGAAACCATGCACACGACGGTCCGCCGCAGCCCGAGCCGGTTCAAAGCCTCGTCGATCGGCCCTTTCTCGCGGCCACGCCGTGAAACGCTGATGTGTCGGCCTGCGGCATAGCGCTCAGGCGTCACCGCGCCCTCGGTCAAGGGATGGCCCGTTCGCACGGCGCCGATGAAGCGGTCGCGAAGCAGCGCCTGGATGCGCACCTCCGGGCCGGTCTCGCCAGCGACGCCTATGTCCAGATCGATCGCCGCGTCGCGCAGCGACATGACGTCCCGGTCGGACTTCGGTGCAAAGCGCAGCCGCACGCCGGGCGCATCGGCCTGGATACGGGCAACGAGACGAGGTGCGAACTCTTCGACGAAGCTCTCATTGGTGCGCAGCGTGAAGACCCTGTCCAGGTTCGGGAGATCGAGCAAGGTGGCAGGGCGCAGGATCGCCTCCGCATCCTGGACGACAGGGCCTACCTGCTGTCGCAGTTCTTCCGCACGCGGCGTAGCCACAAGGCCTCGACCGGCGCGAACCAGCAGCGGATCGCCCGTCGCCTGGCGCAGTCGCGCCAGCGTGCGGCTCATCGCCGAAGGGCTGAGGCGTAGGCGGCTGGCGGCGCGCGCCACGCTGCCTTCGGTCAGCAGGACGTCGAGAGCGAACAGTAAGTTGAGATCGGGTGATGTCATCGGCAGATCATGACATGATATGGCGCCAAACGCACGAATAAGATGCAAATGCTGCGCCTTCCGCCACATTGGCCAAGGAACTAGATCTCCAGCAGTTCCGGTTGTGGGACTGATGGAAGGAGATCGCCGTGGCAATCGCTGAGCAAAATCCGGACGCGCTGACATCGGCGCCACCACGGATGCAATCCGCCGGCTGGGCGTTGGCAAGCCTGTCGCTCGCCACACTGCTGTCGTCGCTGGGAACCAGCATTGCCAGCGTCGGGCTGCCGTCGCTGATGCAGAATTTCGGCGCGACGTTCCAGGCCGTGCAATGGGTTGTTCTGGCCTATCTCCTCGCCATCACCACACTGATCGTCAGCGCCGGCCGGCTGGCCGACATGTTCGGGCGCCGACCGTTGCTGCTTGGGGGCATCGCGCTGTTCACGTCCGCATCGGTGCTCTGCGGCCTGGCGCCGACACTCTGGCTGCTGATTGCCGCACGCGCCGTGCAGGGACTTGGCGCAGCGCTGATGATGGCGCTGACGCTGGCCTTCGTCGCCGAAACCGTGACCAAAGACAGAATCGGCGGCGCCATGGGCCTGCTCGGCGCCATGTCCGCGATCGGCACGACACTTGGCCCCTCGCTCGGCGGCCTTTTGATCACCGGCTTCGGCTGGCGGGCGATCTTCCTCGTCAATGTCCCGCTGGGAGTGCTCACCTTCGCTCTTGCCTGGCGTGCCCTGCCGGCACGCAATAAAACCGCGCGGCTCGACCGAGGCACGTTCGATGTCGTGGGCACCGCCCTGCTGGCCCTGACGTTGGCCGCCTATGCGCTGGCGATGACGCTGGGCAGAGGCAATTTCGGCACGCTCAACATCGGCCTGCTGATCGCCGCAGGCACCGGCGTTTTTCTTTTCGCCGCCGCGCAGGCGAGAGTGAAAAACCCCTTGATCCGGCTTGCCAGCTTCCGCGATCTCCAGCTGAGTGCCAGTCTCGCCATGAGCCTCGTCGTCGCCACGGTGATGATGGCGACGCTGGTTGTGGCTCCGTTCTACCTGTCGCGCGGGCTCGGGCTGGATGCTGCAATGGTGGGTGTGGTGCTGTCGACCGGCCCGCTCGTCTCGACCTTGTCGGCGCTGGTGGCCGGACGCCTGACCGACCGCTTCGGCGCTCATAGGATGATGGTCGCAGGCCTGCTCAGCCTCACGACAGGCACGTTCCTGCTGTCGCTCGCCGTGACCAGATTCGGCATTGCCGGCTATGTCGTTGCGATCACCGTCACCTGCATCGGCTACGCGCTGTTCCAGACGTCGAACAATGCAGCCGTCATGACCGGCGTTGACGCGGGTCAGCGCGGCGTCGTCTCCGGTCTGCTCAACCTTTCGCGCAATCTCGGGCTCATCACCGGCGCCTCGTTGATGGGCGCCATATTCGCCGTCGCATCGGCCGAAGGGCACGAAGGCATTGGTCTTCTGAGTTCCGAGGCCGCCGCCCGGGGAATGCAGGTCACCTTTCAGACGGCGACGGTGCTGGCGCTGGCTGCGCTGTTCCTCGCACTGCTCTCGGCCCGCGCCACAGGCCGCGCAGAATCCAGGGCTTCGTGACGCGCACACCGCTCAGAGAGTAGAATTCCAAACAGGCTCAGGCACCTGCCCGCTTGCGGCGTTCATAGAGCATGACCAGCGTTTCCGCCGTCAAGGCAGGCTTTTCCTCGCCTTCGATCTCGACCGTGTTGGCCGCCTTCATCAGATACTGGCCCGGGCCCCTGTCCTCCATGGACAGCAGCGTGATGCGCAGTCTGATGCGGGCGCCGACCCTGACCGGCGCCAGGAAGCGTACTTTGTCGAAGCCATAATTGAAGGCGGCCTGCGTATTCTCGGGCACGATGCCCATGCCGAGCGCCAGCGCGCCGATGATCGACAGCGTCAGATAGCCATGCGCGATCGTCGTGCGGAACGGGCTTTGCCGCCGCGCCCTTTCAGGGTCGACATGAATCCATTGATGGTCGCCGGTGCATTCAGCGAACTGATCGATGCGGTTCTGGTCGACCGTCGTCCACTCCGACACGCCGAGTTCCAGCCCGGCCATCGTCCTCAACTGCTCGTAGGTAGGCGGCGTTTTAGGCCGTATTTCGTTCATTCCTGGTTTCCCGATCGCTTCCAGAGCCTCCGGACCACGAACTGACGGCCTCTGTCAATTCGCTCTACACGAATCCGTTCCGTCGATTTCGGCCGCAATCGTGCCACGCCGCCGGCGCAGTCGCAGGCCAACTCGGGCTTTCCGGTCTTCAGGGCGGCCGGCAGCCATGAACCGGTCCCGGCCACATCCGCTACTTCTTCTCGTAGCCGGCGCGGATTTCCTCCATCGCCTCCTTGATGCGGGTGCGCAGGATGTCGACCGATTCGGCACCGGATTTCTTGACCAGTTCAGCCACTTCGCCGGCATTTTTCAACGCGGCCTCGAAGGACTTTCTGGCAAACTCCGTCTGTTTGGCCATCAGTTCCTGCGGATTGCCCGGCGCCCTGTAGCTTTGCGCCATATCGGTGACCTCGCGCAGCGTATCCTGCAGCATCTCGCGCTGCCGGGACAACAGCGAGGTGGCGCCGGCGGCACCGGCTCGTGCCGATTTCTCCAGCGCTTCGAGGTTCTTGCGATGATGGGCGAGGATCGCCTCGACATCGACATTCGGCACCTTCAGGTCGCGGCCGAACCTGCCGAACATGTCCATGAAGGAATCGGATTCCGGTTGTTTTGCCATGCTTGTTTGCTCCCCTTTGCCGCGGATGCGGGCACCCTCGGATGGAGAATAACACTCGCGTGCCGTGAGTCCATTCGGACGCGGAGGAATGAGCGCCAGTCTGGCCGCGCATCAATTCACGAGGAACAGCCGCTCGGCCACATAGAGCACGACACCGGCGAGGCCGCCGATGATCATGCCGTTGAAGCGGATGTACTGCAGGTCCCGGCCGATGTTCATCTCGATCAGCCGCGTCAGTTGCGCGAGGTCCCAGCGTTTGACCTGGTCGGCGATGAATGTCGACACGCCGGCCTTCTGGCTCTCCACGAACGACGCCAGCGCCACCACGAACCCCTGGTTCATGTCGGCCCGGATCTGCGCATCGCCGGCAAGATGCCGGCCGACCTCGACGAACATGTTGGCGAGGTGCGCACGGATGACCGAATTCGGCGCCTTGGCATCCTGCTCGATGAACTGGCTGAGGCTTGCCCACATGTCGCCGGCCAATCCCTTGACCTCCGGCCGGCCCAGGAAGTCGCGCTTCAGCTTTTCGGCCCGTTTGGCGTATTGTTTCGATGTCCTCAGCTTATCGATGAAGCCTTGGGCGAAGCTGTCGAATTCGGCGCGCAGCGGGTGGTCGGGATCGGCCCTCACTTCGTCGAGCAGCGAGCCCGCCGAGGCGACGATCTTCTTCAGGAGATAGGCGTCGGCGCGGAACAGGTTGAACAGCGACGGCAGTTCCTCGCGGATTTTTTCGCGCATCGTTGCCAGCGCTTTTTCGTCATTGAGGAACCGCCCGATCACCTTGGTGAATTCGTCGAACAATTTCTGATGGCGGCGATCATCGGTAAGCGCCGAGAGCAGTTCGGCGGCCAGCGGCGCCAGCGGCACCTTTTCGATCTGTTCGAGCATGCGGCTGGTGACGAAGCCGCGCAGGCCGGATTGCTCTATCGCCGCAAGCGTCTGCGGCACCAGCCGCACGATGAAGCGCGACAGGCCGGCGGCGCGCTCCGTATCGGCCAGCCAATCGGCGACCAGCGCCGAAAAATCGACCTCGGCAAGCTTTTCACGCACCGGTTCGGGCGCCAGAAAGTTGACCTCGATGAAGCGGCCGAGATTGTCGGCGATGCGGTTCTGGTTCTCGGGGATAATGGCGGTGTGCGGGATCGGCAGCCCCAGCGGCCTTCGAAACAGCGCCACCACCGCGTACCAGTCGGCGAGGCCGCCGATGGTCGCCGCCTCGGCAAAGGCAGCGACGAAGCCGAGCCACGCATGGATGTGCTCGAACGATTTGGCGAGCGCAAACACCAGTACGCAAAGCGCCAGCGCGGCCGCCGCGAGGAATTTCGTCCGCCGCAACGCGGAAAGCTTCGCATCCGCTTCGGCATCGAAACGGACCGGCGTCAAGGGCGAAGCCGATTGTGACATGGGTGAGCCGCTCCTCGTCGATCTCAGCCTATCTAGTGTTCCGACGGCCGAAATACCCGCGACAGCCGGTTTCGCCCGGCATCTTGCCCGGCTGCGCACACAAAGTTGAGGAGAAAATTCATCTATCGCGCCAAGCTAGTCTGGAATTATTCCAAGGTATAGGCCATATTCCGCCTGGGCCAATGTGGCGAATCCGGAATTTCGGGTCAAAGCCGCATCAGCAAAATTTCCAGATCTGGCGTGGGTTGCACCGCCCCAGTGCCTTGTGAGGACAATATGCGGCTTACGCGCCAGACCAACTATGCCATGCGCATCTTGATGTATTGCGCGGCAAATGACGACCGATTGAGCCGTATTCCCGAGATCGCGGCCGCCTATTCTGTGTCGGAGCTTTTCCTGTTCAAGATCCTGCAGCCGCTGGTCGAGCACGGCCTCGTCCAGACCGTGCGTGGCAGGAATGGCGGCGTCAAGCTTGGCCGGGCGGCCGAAGCCATCAGCCTGTTCGATGTCGTGCGCGTGACGGAAGAGAGCTTCGCCATGGCCGAATGCTTCGAGAACGATGCCGCCGAATGCCCGCTCGTCGACAGCTGCGCGCTGAACTCGGCGCTGCGCGAGGCCCTGAATGCGTTTTTCGCAGTGCTCGCCCGCTATACGATCGCCGATCTGGTAGCGGCGCGGCCGAATGTACGCAACCTGCTCGGCATCGACATGCTGATGGAGCGCCGCGCCCCGGCTGCCTAGCGTATTTCTCCCCGTTCTGCGGAGAGAAATGCCCGGCAGGGCAATGAGGGGCGGCGCCGACTTCGACAATTGGCGGGAGAAGCGCAGGAAACCGCCATTCGCAGGCCCGGCCTCACCTGAATATCAATAGACCGCCGACTGCGGCAGCACGAACGGCATATTGCCCGCCGGCAGCACGCCGACCTTGAGCCGGCAGTCGAACACTTTCTCGATCAGATCATCGCTCAGCACGTCCCGCGGCGATCCGGCGGCGGCCAGCCGGCCGCGATGCATGACGAAGATCCGCTCCGCATACATGGCCGTCAGATTGAGGTCATGCAGGATGGCGACCACGCCACCGCCCCTTCTGGCGAAGTCGCGGGCAATGTTCATGATGATCAGCTGGTGCTTGATGTCGAGGCTGGACACTGGCTCGTCGAGGAACAGAAAGCGCGGCTTGCCGTCGAGCACCGGCGCCCAGACCTGGCATAGCACGCGCGCCAACTGAACGCGCTGTTGCTCCCCGCCGGAAAGCTCCTGGTAGAAACGGCCGGCAAAGCCGTCGAGATCGACACGCGCCAGCGCCCGTTCCGGCAGCCGCGCATCCTCGCCCGGCAAGGCGCCCGAACGGCCGCCGACAAGACCAAGCTTGACCACTTCCCGCACGGTGAACGGGAACGACAGCGTCGTCGCCTGCGGCAGCACCGCGCGATGGACGGCTGCCTCGGCCGGCTTCATCGTCGAGAGATCTCGGCCGTTGAGGGCAACGCGGCCGGTATAGGCGAGCTCGCCGGAGAGCGCTTTGAGGAAGGTCGTCTTGCCCGAACCATTGGGGCCGACGACGGCGGCGATCTCGCCGGGCCGCGCGTGGAAATCGACACCACTGACGATAGGCTTGCCGGCGATATCAACCGAAACATCCTTTGCCTCGATCATCAAGCCTCACAAATCAACCACGCCGCGCTTGCGCAGCAGGATCCAAAGGAAGAACGGCGCGCCCGCTATCGCGGTGACGATGCCTATCGGCAGTTCGGCCGGCGCAACGATGGTGCGTGCGACCGCATCGGCCAGAAGCAGCAGCGAGGCGCCGAGCAGCGCCGACGCCGGCAGCAGATAGCGATTGTCCGGACCAATCAGCAGGCGCAGCAGATGCGGCACCACGATGCCGACGAAGCCGATGCCGCCGCTGACGGCGACGGATGCGCCGACCGCGGCGGGGACGCCGACGATGGCCGTGTATTTCAGCCGCTGCACCGGAATGCCGAGATGGCCGGCGGTCGCCTCGCCAAGCGCCAGCGCGTTGAGGCCGCGTGCCAGGAACGGCATCGCCGCCAGCGCCAGGACGATGATCGGCCCTACCGACGCGATCTTCGCCCAGGTCGCACCACCGAGCGATCCGAGTTGCCAGAAGGTCAGGTCGCGCAACTGGCGATCGTCGGCCATGAAGATAAGGATGCCGGTCAGCGCCATGGCGAGCGCCGCCAGCGCGATGCCCGCGAGCAGCATTGTGGCAACCGAGGTTTGCCCCCGCCGCGTCGCGACCTGATAGAGCATCAGCGTGGTGGCGAGCCCGCCACAGAAGGCCGCCAGCGGCAGGGCAAGCGTGCCGAGCAAGACTGTCACCGGAGCCAATATCGTCGCGCCGAGCACGATGACGGCAACCGCGCCGAGGCTGGAGCCGGCCGAGACGCCGATCAGGCCGGGGTCCGCCAGCGGATTGCGGAACAGCCCCTGCATGACCGCGCCGGAGACGGCGAGCGCCGCGCCGACCAGCATGCCGAGGATGACGCGCGGCAGGCGGATGTCATAGACGATCAGGCTGTCGCGGGCGCTCAACGCGGCGTCGTCAGGCACTGCGCCGAACAGCCAGCCCCCGATGACGTTGGCGGCCGATGCGTCCGAAGCCCCCGATGTCAGCGACAGAAAAACGGCAGCCGCGAGCCCCAGGCACAGCAGAAGGATGACGATGCGGGCGCGGCCCGACCGGTCGCCTTCGGATACGCTTGCCATCACCGGGCCGGCGATCGATTGATCGACCATGATCTGCCTGCTCAGTCCGTGACCTGCCCGCCATAAAGCGAGACAGCGAGGTCGTGGATGGCATCAGCCGTGCGCGGCCCGAAGCCGAGCAGATAGGCGCCGTCGATGCGGATCAGCTTGTGCGCCGTTCCGGCCGGCGTGGAGGCGATCGACGGATTGACGAACAGTTCGTCGTCCGAAACCGGAGGCCCGGCATTGCTCATCATCAGGATCACGTCAGGCCTGGCGGTTATGATCGCCTCGTCGGACATCTGCTTGTAGCCGGAAAAGCCCTCGACCGCGTTGACGCCGCCGGCCAGCTTGACCATGCCGTCGGCGGCGGTCTCGCTGCCGGCCGCCAGAATCTTGCCACCCTGTATCGACAGCACGAACAGGATGCGCTTGCGCTCCTTGATCGAAGCCGTCTGCTTCTCGGCGGCCGTGAGCTTGGCATCGAGCTCCTTGGCCAGCACCTCGGCCTTGGCGTCGACGCCGAGCGCCTTGCCGACGATGCGGACCTTCTCGAGAATGCCTTCGTGGCTGTAGTGCTCGGGCACCTCGATGAACGGCACGCTCGTCTTCTTCAAGACATCGACTGCTTCCTTGGGGCCGCTGCCATGCAGCGCCAGGATGCCGGTCGGGTCGACCGACAGCACACCCTCCGGCGACAGCGCGCGCATATAGCCGACATCGGGCAGCTCAAGCGCCGCCTTTGGGAACCGGCTGGTGGAATCGCGTGCCACCAGATGCTTTTCCTGGCCGAGAGCATAGACGATCTCGGTGATCGAGCCGCCAATGGCCACGATCTTTGAAGGATCGGCAAACACGGCCGTGCCTTCCGCGGCGCTGGCGGGTTGCAGTGCGATAACAGCCATGGAGAGACCGATCACCGGCCCCAAAATAGATCCGCGCACAGCCGACAATCTTGGGAAAACACTCATAGCATTTTTTCTCAGGCTGCAGTCGGGCTTGGGATGCGCGGCAGGTTTTCCGCCAGGAAGCGCCAGTCGTCTCGCTCGCTTTCGCCTTCATGACGCTTGCCGAAGAACTGGATGATCATCTTGCCGTCGGCGTCATAGACCTCGAGCGAGGTGACATGACCGTCCTTGGTCGGCTTGCGCACGGCCCAGACCTCGTGGATGTGGTCGGTGCGCAGATGCAGGTGGAAGGTTTCGTCCAGCACGTTGATCCATGGTCCCATCGGCTTGATCGACTTGATCGGACCGGAATGGATCTGGATGCAGCCGCGGTTTCCCACAAAGCACATGATCGGCATCTCGCCCTCCGCGGCATGATGAAACATGGCCCGGACCGCCTCATTGTCGAGCTGCCAGGCATAGTCCTGCCCAACCAGGCGCACCGCCTGCCGGCGGCTTAGTTTCAGCGTCTTCAGCATACCAAAGAACTGGTGCACGTCGGTCAGCCGGCTCCAGCGGTCACGCAGATCGTCGAGATTGGCGGCCGCTTCGTCGCCATGGATCTCGTCATCGGGGAGTGGCCCCGAGATGTCGACCGTCGGTTCCTGGTTGGACGATTCGAGCGCGGCGACCAGCTTCTGATAGGCATAGAGGCTGGAGGCCGGCCGCAGATGCACCTTGTGCACGGCCTCGCCTGCCGCATCGAAGAACTGGAGGCTGCGGCGGATTTCGTCGCCGTCGCGCTTCTCGATGGCAAAGCCGTGCGCCCAGACCTTCGGGAAGATGCGCAAGTCGATGTTTTCGCCAAGCACCATGGCATTGTGGGTGCCGGTGACGACCTTGTCATAGACGCCGATCTTCTCGTGCACCGCGCTGTCATTGCGGGTCAGCGCCATGACCTCGCCGACGGCCTCGAGGCCGGTCAGAAGATCGTTGACGCGCGGCTCGATGCGGACGACGCCGTCGCCGCAATGCGCCGCGACCAGTTCGGCTTCCGAAATGCCGAGATGGGCAGCCAGATCACGCTCGCGCGTCTTCGGATTGTCTGTCCGTGCCCGCCGGATTTCATGCGGGGCGGGTTTTACGCGCTGATCCATGTCTCGGTCCCTGTTGCCTTGTCTTACTTGTTGAGAATGAGCTTGCCCTGGCGGGTGATTTTCAGCCGGTAGAGTGCACCGTGATGCTCGATGCCTATCTCGTGCTCGCCCTGGAACAGGGTGTTGCTGGAAAGGGTTCGTACCGCCAGCGGAACCCGGTCGAAATGGGGGGAGGCATCGTCGGGACGGCGGACGCGATAGCGAAAATCGTTGGGATTGTGGGTGTTCATCTGGATGGATCCCTTTCCTGTGCCGGGCGTCTGGCTAGGCGTTGCGTAATCCGATTCATTTCTTGACTTGAATAATCATGTTTACTAGTCAGTGCAATACCGGATTAAATGAGTCAACATTTAAGACGTCGGCGACGATCAAAAATGCCAGCCAGCCCCGGGCCAGCCAGCATGAAACCTGGACTTTGGAGTTGGGGCATGGGGTTTGTGACTTGGGAATGGCGCGGCCGGTCGGCGGCGAACGGCGCGGCGGCATTGCTGGCAAGCGTGGCGGCGATTGCCTTATCGGCGCAACTGGCCAACGCCCAGCAGGCGGCGCAGACGACAGATCAAACGAAGAAGGCTGAAGAGGAAAAGGCAGCACCAGCGGGAGCAACGCTGCTCGACAAGATCCTCGTCATCAGCCGCACCGGCGAGACGGCGATCGAATCGCTGGCATCGGCCAGCCATATCGGCCAGGAACAGCTCGACCGCCGCATGGCGACGACGCCCAATGAGATGCTGCTCGGCGTGCCCGGTGTCGCGGCGCAGGCCGACGCCAGGCGCGTCAGCACCAGCATCAACATCCGCGGCCTGCAGGATTTCGGTCGCGTCGCAGTCATCGTCGACGGCGCACGACAGAATTTCCAGCGCTCCGACCACGGCACGCAGTCGACCTTCTACATCGACCCCGAACTCGTCAAATCCGTGGATGTTATCCGTGGTCCTGTAGCCAACACCTACGGCTCGGGCGCCATCGGCGGCGTCGTCTTCTTCGACACCAAGGATGCCGAGGATTTCCTCAAGCCTGACGAGACATGGGCCGGTTCCGTCACGGGACGCTATGAGAGCAACGGCAAGGGCTGGACCACAAGTGCATCCGGCGCCTACCGCATTAACGAGAATTGGGACGTGCTGGGCAACATCGTCTACCGCGACTATGACGACTACAAGGATGGCGGCGGCGACACCGTCAAGGGCACCGGCTTCGACGTGCTGAGCGGACTGCTCAAGACCAGCATACGCCCGACCGACAACAGCGAACTGAAGCTCGGCTGGGTCGGCTCAAGCGATGGCTGGAACGAGATCAGCGGCGGTGCGCCGGTCAATGACGTCGACCTGAAGTCGAACACCTTCACGGCGCGCTACAACATCACGGATGAGGACAAGAGCTGGCTCGATCTCCACATCAACACCTCCTACAACAAGACCAACCTCGATCTGACCAGCCTTGTCCCGCAAAACCGCTTTGATCCGGTCACCGGCCTTCCCGTTGTCTTGCCGGCGGGATCGCAGTCGACATTCGACGTCGGCACCACCGGCATCGACATCTGGAACACGTCCCGGTTCGAGACGAGTGGGATCGCGCACGAGCTGACCTATGGCGGCGACTGGGTCGGCGATAACGTCGAGACCGGCGGCGCGGCTGGTGGCGACAGTTTCTACACGCCTTCGGGCAAGCGCAACGTTTCGGGCGCCTATGTCCAGGACAAGCTCACCTGGGAGTGGCTCGAAGTCATCGCCGGGCTGCGTTACGACAACTACAGTCTCAAAGATGACACCCACGACATTTCCGGCGACAGGGTATCGCCGCGCATCACCGTCGGCGTCTCCCCGTTCGAATCCGCAGGCCTTGCCGGCCTTCAGTTTTATGGCACCTATGCCGAGGGCTATCGCTCGCCATCGATCGCCGAGACGCTGATCAGCGGCAATCATCCGGCAGGCGTCAGCTTTCCGTTCCTGCCCAATCCCAATCTGCGGCCGGAGACTGGAAAGACCGTCGAATTCGGCGTCAACTACAAGCAGAACGACATCCTCGAAGCCGGCGATGCGCTGCGCATCAAGGCAGCGTATTTCAACAATGATGTCGAAGATTACATCGATGGCGTTACCCTGTCGCGGTTTGACCCGACAGCCGGTTGCCCGAGCGGACCCGGTATCCCGATATGCTTCCAGTACCAGAATTTTGCCAAGGCCAAGATCGACGGCTTCGAACTGGAGGGCGTCTATGATGCCGGATGGGGCTATGCCGGCCTCTCGGCTTCAATCACCAATGGTCACACCATTTCCTACAAGGGTGTGGAAGCGGATCTCGCCACGATCCCATCATCCCAGGTCACCGCGCAGCTCGGCTTGCGCTTCCTCGAGGACAAGCTGACCGTCGGCGGCGAAGTGCAATACAATGGCAAGCCCAAGGGCAATCCGATCGCCGAGGACTACACGCTGGTCAATGCCTTTGCCAGCTACCAGGCGACGGACAATTTGAAGATTGATTTCCGCGCCGACAATCTGTTCGATGTCAAATACGCCAACCCGCTTAACCTGACCACGGCTGGCCAGCCGCCGCAGCCGGTTTTCGCGGCCTACGAGCCCGGCATAACGCTGAAGCTGGCGGCAACGATGCGGTTTGGAGGCTGATTGCCATGACGAGCTTGACGACACCCCTTCGTCTGCTGACCTCGATGCTGGCGATGTCGCTTGCGATGGTTTCGGCGTGGGCGCAAGAGTCCGCGCCGGCCCCCACGCTCACCCTGGAACTCAATGGCGCGCAACCTTCCGACAAGGGTTGCCGCCTGAGGTTCGTGGTCAACAACAATCTCGGCGCCGACCTGTCCAAGGCTGCCTTCGAGATCGCCTTGTTCAACGAGGCAGGCGTCGTCGACCGGCTGACCGTGCTCGATTTCAAGGAATTGCCGGCCGGCAAGACCAAGGTGACGCGTTTCGATCTGGCCGGCACCGAGTGCTCGAAAGTCAGCCGCGTGCTGATCAACAGCGCGACCGAATGCACCGGTACCGGCGTCGAACCGAACGCCTGCATGCGCAAGCTGAAGACGGACACCAAGACCGGTATCGCCTTCGGCGTCTGAGGTGGGACTGCATCCCGCATTCCTGCAAAACAAAACGGTGTGGCCAGCTGCCGGCCACTGCCGACTGCCGCTGCGAGCGAACGATCTTGATTTGACAATTCTGCTCTTGTCGCTGCAGGTCTCGCGGCGAGACATGCAGGATATCAGCCCCCTTTCCGAAGCCGGCGCCGAGCTGGCGATAGAGCCAACCGAGCCGCTCGCGCTGCCGCGGCCGTCGGCCTGGAACCGCAAATGGACGGCGGCGATCGTCGTCTCCTGCGCGCTCCATGCCGCCGTGGCGGCGGCTTTTCTGATCTCGCCTTCGGGGATTTCGAGTTCCCAGAATGCCGAGCAGCCGGAAGGCAGTGATCAGTCGGGCACCAACGTGGTCGGCAGCGCGCTGGACAAGGACCCGACGGCAATAAACGTTGCACTGGTGCCCAGCCCGCAACCGGCCAAACCACAGCCGGCAACGCCGCCCAAGCCGTCGCAGCCAACGGAGGCCTCCCAACCTGCCGCGGAAGCGGCAAAGCCGCCGCTCAAGCCTTTGCCGGAACCTGTCAAACCGCAGGCGGTCACCCCGGACATACTGGTGGCCGGCGCCCCTCGCCCCGATGATCAGAGCGTGGCTCCCAAGACCGAAGCGCCGGCACAGCCGACCGTTCAGCCCAGGAGCACCGAGACGCCTGTCGCCGTTCCAGAACAGCCGCCGATCCCC
>NZ_RZRR01000190.1:0-7515 GCF_003998555.1 Mesorhizobium sp. M7A.F.Ca.CA.002.09.1.1
TCCTTGAAGGGTTTTAGGGACAGCGTCTGACTTTGCGCGGCCGACGACAGCAACGCGGTCGTGACTGCAAAGGCACAGAAAATTTGGCGGCGAAAAGACATACCCAACGCATGCGTAATTCGGCTTGGGTTTGTCAATCCTGCAGCACACCGCCGGCGCCTTCCAGCGCCTCGCGCGTGTCGACATCGACAGACGCCGCCGCGCCGATCTCGACATCGATGACATCGAGCCCTTCGGTCTCGACCAGATGGCGTGCACCGGTGTCGCCCTCCAGATGGGCGATCGCCGGAAACAGCGAACGCGGCAACAGCACCGGATTGCCGCGCTTGCCGTCATGCGAAGCGCGGACCACCGCATTGCCGCCGCCCTTGCGGAACGCATCGATCAAGCTGTCGAGATCGTCGGACGTGATATCGGGCATGTCGCCGAGCGCGATCATCACACCGGCGGAGTCCTCCGGCAGATAGGCAATGCCGGCCTTCAGCGACGTGGACAAGCCGTCGGTAAAATCAGGATTGTCGGCGAAGGTCACGTCGAGGCCCGCCAGCGCAGCGCGCACCCGCTCGCGCTGGTGGCCGGTGACGACGACAGTTCTGGACGCCTTCGAGCCAAGCGCCCGCTCGGCGGTGCGGCGCACCAGCGGCTTGCCGTCGAACAGCGCCAACAGCTTGTTCGGCCCGCCCATGCGGCTCGACCGGCCGGCCGCCAGCAGCACGATGCCGACCTTCAGCTGAGATTTGGCCGGCAGCGGTTCGCGCGGCTGCGGCCGTGTGGGGATTTCCATCAGCAGCCCGCCGACCCCCATGCCGGCAATATCCCTGGCGGTCACGTCGAGACCGGCGATCAATCGGTCCAGCACCCAATCGAACCCGTTCTCCTTGGGACTGCGGGCGCAGCCGGGCGCGCCGATGACGTGCTTGCCGCCGAGCGTACCGAGCACCAGCAGATTGCCGGGATCGACCGGCATACCGGCGCGGACGACGGTACCGCCCGCCCTCTCGATCGCCGCGGGAATGACATCGGCGAAATCGCTCATCGCCGAGGCGCCGAAGATCACCACCATGTCATTGTCGCGCACCAGGGAAGCCGTGGCCTCCGCCACCGGCGCGATCTCATGCGCCGTGCGGCGCTCGGCCGTCAGCCTGCCGCCGGTGCGCGCCAGCCGCGCTTCGGTGACGCGCAGCGTCTTGTCGAGCACGGAAGGCTTGATGCCCGGCAGAACCGTCTGGATGACGCCGACACGCACGGGCCGGTAGGCATTGACGGCAAAGATCTCGCCTGCGGCGCAGATTTCTGTCGCAGCGTCGACCAGCGCTGAACCGACCGCGAAGGGAATGATCTTCACCGTCGCGACCATCTGGCCTTTCTCGACCGGCGCATGCTGCGCCAGCGTGGCGATGGTGATGGCGGGATCGATGGCATTGATGGCGTCGATGGCAGCGGCATCGACCGTGAAGATGCCCGGCGCCTTGGCGTGGAGGTTGACCCGCCCGGTCGCGGCAGGCTTGGCTTCGATGCCGCGAAAGGCCATGCTCCCGGCAATCGTTTGCGCGGCCGCATCCTCGCCGAGGTCGTCTTCAGCCAGAACAGCCGCAACGACCTCGGAAACACCGGCAGTCCGTAGCAGCGCCACATCTTCGGCGCTCAGCCTATGCGCCTTGCGGAAGCGGCGTTCACCAGCGGTGGTGGAGTGTGCCAGCACCGCGCCTTCCGCCGTCTCGATCGGGATCGGTCCGAATTTCACGCCGCCGCACCTTTTGCGTCCAGCCCGCGCGAGCGGAAGGCATGGATCGCCTGGGCCAACACCGCAACAGCAATCTCTCCCGGGCTGGCAGCACCAATATCGAGCCCGATCGGCGCATGAATACGGGCGATCTGGTCGGCGCTCGCGCCCAGCGCCAGCAAACGTTCGACACGCTTGGCATGCGTCTTCCTGCTGCCGAGCGCGCCGACATAGAAGCAGTTGGCGTCTAGTGCTGCCTTCAGGGCGAAATCATCGACCTTGGGATCATGGGTGACGGCGGCAAGTGCGGTGTAGCTGTCGAGCGGCTGACGCTTCAGCACATCCTCCGGCCATTCGGCATGAAGCGCCACATCGGGAAAGCGGTCCGGCGTGGCGAAAGCGGTGCGGGGGTCGATGATCTCCACGGGATAGCCGGCGATCTTCGCCATCGGCGCCAGCGCCTGGCTGATATGGACAGCGCCAATCACGACCAGACGCGGCTGCGGCAGATGCGCGTTGAGAAAGAAAGTCCGCCCCTCGGCTTCGACCGAACCGGAATTACCGGTGCGAAACGCCCTGGCGATCGCGGTTCCGAGATCGCCGGCGACGTGATCGCCCTCGCGCACGATCCGGTCGCGCCCGTCACCGAGATCGGTGACAAGGATCGCCGCACGGCGGGCGCGTCGTTCGGCGTTCAAAGTTTTTAAGGCGTAGGGATCCATCAGGAAATCTCTTGTCCGAGCATCATCTTGTCCAAAAACCGGGTCCCACTTTTTGGGATCATGCTCTAGCCCAGTCTTTCCACGTACACCTTGATGCGGCCGCCACAGGACAAGCCCACTTGCCATGCGGTTTCATCGGCAACACCGAACTCCAGCATCCTGGCCTTGCCGCTGTCGATGACGTCGATGGCCTCGCTGACCACAGCGCCTTCGACGCAGCCGCCCGAGACGGAGCCATGGAAATTGCCGTGTGCGTCGATGACCAGATGGCTGCCTACAGGTCGGGGCGCCGAACCCCAGGTCTCGACCACTGTCGCGATGGCCACGTCCTTGCCGTCCTTCATCCAGCCCTCCGCAATGATCAGCGGGTCGCGGGCCTCATCCAGATAAATGCTGTTTTCCATGACCGTTTCTCCAGAAGTCTGTTTTTCTCGGGATCTGTTTTCCGGATGGGAAGGATATGGTTATGCGGCGCGCCTCGCGCCAGCTTCCAGCCATCGGCGCGGATCGACGGATTGTGCCGACTTCTTGTCCAATGACGCGCAGAGATCGGCGAGCGCATCGAGATTGTGCACCGAGCGGAACTCGTCGACATGCGGCAGCATCGCCTTGACGCCACGGGCGCGCGCCTGGAAGCCGTCGAAGCGCAGCAACGGGTTCAGCCAGATCAGCCGCCGGCAAGATTTGTGCAGGCGCTCCATCTCCTCCGACAGGCCGGCGACATCGTCGCGCTCCAGCCCATCTGTGATCAGAAGCACGACCGCCCCCTGCCCCAGCACGCGACGCGACCATATCAGGTTGAACTCGGCCAGCGTGTCGCCGATGCGGGTGCCACCCGACCAGTCCATGACCGCCGCCGAACAGTCGGCAAGGGCTGCATCCGGGTCGCGATGGCGCATCTGCCGCGTCAGATTGGTCAGCCGGGTACCGAAGACGAAGGTGTGCACGCGACGCCTTTTTTCCGTCAGCGCATGCAGGAAATGCAGGAAAATCCGCGTATACTGGCTCATCGAGCCGGAAATGTCGGCCAACACGACCAGCGGCGGATGAACCTCGCGGGCTGAGCGGAATTTCGGCAGGATCAGTTCGCCGCCGGTGCGCGCGGCCGAACGCATCATGGCGCGCGGATCGATGCGGCGGCCATGCGCATCGGCCTTGAAGCGCCGCGTCCGCACCATGTCGAAAGGCAACCGCAACTGCGCGATCGCCTTCTTGGCGTCGGCCATCTCGGCGGCGTTCATCTGGGCAAAATCCTTGGCCCGCAGCACCTCGTTGCCGGAAAAGGTGAAGCGGGCGTCGACCTCGATCTCGGGAATTTCCTGTGGCGGCTGGTTCTTCTGGTGTCCCTCGAACATCGCCTGGCTGACTCGGTTTTCAGCGGCGCGTGGCTTCTGCTTTTCCCTGGTGTCGGGCGCCACCGGCGAAAACATCGCCAGCATCTTTTCGATCAGTTCGCGCGACTTCCAGAACAGCCGGAAGGCCTCGTCGAAAATGGCGTGATCCTCATGCCGCGACACCAGCACGGCGTGCAGCGTCCAGTAGAAATCGTCGCGCGAACCGATGCCCGCGGCGAGCACCGCCTCGATGGCGTCCTTGACCGAGGCCGGCCCGACCCGCATGCCCGCCTTGCGCAAGGTGCGGGCAAAATAGACGATGTTGTCGGCGATCCGCCCGTGCGGCATGGCCTCTTTTGGCTCGGGGCGCGGCATCGCCTACTCCGCCGCCGAAAGCTCGGCCTTCACCTCGTTGAGGATGCGCCGGCCTTCGCCCTGTTCGATGCGGGCAATGTCGTCCTGGTATTTCAACAGCACGCCGATCGTATCGGAGACGGTTTCCGGATCGAGCGCCACCTTGTCGAGCTCGGTCAGCGCGCCGGCCCAGTCGATGGTTTCGGCGACGCCCGGCACCTTGAACAGCTCGATCTGGCGCAGCTTCTGGATGAAGGAGACCACTTCGGCCGAAAGGCGCTGGTTGGCCTGCGGCACCTTGCGGCGCACGATCTCCAACTCGCGCTCGGCATTGGGATAGTCGACCCAGTGATAGAGGCAGCGCCGCTTCAGCGCGTCGTGGATCTCACGGGTGCGGTTGGTGGTGATGATGACGATCGGCGGCTCTTCCGCCTTGATGGTGCCGAGCTCGGGCACCGTCACCTGGAAGTCGGACAGGATTTCGAGCAGGAAGGCCTCGAACGCCTCGTCGGTGCGGTCGAGCTCATCGATCAGGAAAACCGGGGCAGCCCCCGCCTTGCCGGTCAGCGCATCGAGCACCGGGCGGCGGATCAGGTATTTTTCGGAGAAGACGTTGCGCTCCATGGCGGAGCGCTCGACCTTGCCGGCCGCCTCCTCCATGCGGATCTCGATCATCTGCGCGGCGTAGTTCCACTCGTAGACGGCGGACGAGACGTCAAGGCCTTCATAGCATTGCAGGCGGATCAGCCGGCGGCCGAGCGCCTGTGCCAACACCTTGGCGATCTCGGTCTTGCCGACGCCGGCCTCGCCCTCAAGGAAAAGCGGCCGCTTCATACGCAACGACAGGAACAGTACGGTCGCCAGCGACCGGTCCGCCACATAGTCCGCACCGGTCAGGAGATCGAGCGTCTCGTCGATCGTCCGTGGCGCGGCGCGCGGTTTCAGCTCGGTCATTCTTTCTCCGTGAACGCCGCCGCTCCGCTTTCCAGTACGTGGTAGCCGCGGGCGTGATAGATCAGCGGCCGCAAATTATCGCCCATCCGCAGGCCTGTCACCTTGCCAAAAAGCACACGATGGGTGGCCAGGTCCTTGGTATCGATCAATTCGCAGTCGAACACGGCGAGCGCACCCTTCAGCGTCGGCGCGCCGGTGGAGATCACGTCCCATTCGCCGAGCGCGAAGCGCTCCTCGACCGGCAAGCCGGTGATTCCGGAAAAGCCGACTGACAGCGGCTCCTGGTGGGAAGCCAGGGTGTTCAAGGCAAACCTGCCGTTTTTCACGAACGGTTCGTTCTTGGGATTTTCGCGATTGAGACAGACCAGAATGGTCGGCGGGGTGTCCGAAACCGAGCAGGCCGCGATCACCGTCGCGCCGCGCTTGCCGGCCGGCCCGTCGGTGGTGACCACATGGACGTGGCCGGCAAAGTGGCTCATCGCGTCGCGATAGGCCTGCGGCCCAATGTCGTTCTTCTTCAGCACCGTATTTTTTCCATTGTCAGGATCCTATCGACATATATGGCCAGACATAGCCCGCCACAAGCGAAGTGCCTGAGCCATATCCCGAAATTCGCGTGTTGCACCAAGGCCGGGCAGCCTTTAGGTCTTGGCGGCAACAGTGCCGGGAGCGTAGGACCGGCCCGGAGGATCCCATCGCTCGAATGCGACCCAGGACAAGAACAATAGCGGCGCTGTTCTGGCTGTTCCTGGCCAGTGGTGCGGATGCCCGGACGCTGCTGGTCGGCGTCTCGGCGCCCCTGTCGGGACCATCGGCCATTCTCGGCAAGCAGATCGAGGCCGGTACCGGTATGGCCGCCGAAGCGAACGGCATCGAACTCAAGACCGTGGATGACGCCTGCACCGCCGATGGCGGCGCTGCCGCGGCCAGGGAATTCGCAGCCGTCAAGGTCAATATCGTAATCGGCTTTCTCTGCACCGAGGCGATCGGGGCGGCGATGCCGATCCTGAAGGACGCCAACATTCCGGTCATCACCATTGGCGTGCGAACCGAAAGCCTGACCGACCGCCGCGCCAAGACCGGCTGGCCGGTCTATCGCCTCGGACCACGCGGCGACGATGAGCGCAATGCGGTCGCGTCAGCCCTCACCCGCCTGTGGCAAAACGAATTGTTCGCCATTATCGACGACGGCACCATCTACGGCCGTGAAATCGCCGAGACGTTGCGGGCAGCGGCCGAACAGGCAGCGCTGAAACCTGTGTTCGTCGACACGTTCCGGCCCCAGCTCGACAATCAGATCGGCATGATCGGTCGGCTGAAGAAGGCCGGCGCGACGCATGTCTTTGCCGGCGGCGATGGCGACGACATCGCCATCATGGGCCGCGATGCCGCACAGCTTCAGGCGGGCATCGTCTTTGCCGGCGGCGAGAATCTGCGCACGCCGCCCGGCGACGTGCCCTATTCCTTGGGCACACTGATGATCGCACCGCCGGAATGGGCCGATGTCGCCGATCCAAAAGTGCTGGCGGCCTTTGCCGCGCAGAAAGTCGTGCCCGACGGCTATACGCTGCCGGCCTTTGCGGCGGTCGAAATCGCCAAGGCAGCGTCGGGCTTGTCCGAAAGCTCGGGCAAACCACTGACCGAAGCTCTGACCGGACAGGATTTCACCACGGCGATCGGGCCGATCCGGTTTGATGCGAAAGGCGATCTCAGCCGGAGCCCCTACCGCGTCTTCCGCTTCGATGGCACGCGCTTTGCGCCCTTGGAAAGCAACTGATGTTTCGCACCGGCCCACGCAACCTGATCACCGACGTTGCCGGCCTGCGCGTCGGCAATGCGTCCGACGCCAGGCTGAAATCCGGGGTAACGACCGTGCTTTGCGATGCGTCCACAGTGGCCGGCGTTCAGATCCTGGGCGGTGCGCCGGGCACCCGCGAGACCGACCTGCTCGAACCGCACAATTCCGTCGATGTGGTGCACGCCGTGGTGCTTTCGGGCGGCTCGGCTTTCGGCCTCGACGCAGCTTCCGGCGTGCAGGCGGCGTTGCGTGAACGCGGCATCGGCCTCGAGGTCGGCGGTTTTCGCGTTCCGATCGTGCCGTCGGCGATCCTGTTCGACCTGCGCAATGGCGGCGACAAGGATTGGGGCCGTTATCCGCCCTACCGCGAGCTTGGCTATGAAGCCGCGCAAACCGCCACCGCCGATTTCCAACTCGGCACCATCGGCGCCGGCACCGGCGCGCTCACTTCGGGGCTGAAAGGCGGCCTCGGCTCCGCCTCGACGCTGCTCGACAATGGCGTCACCATCGGCGCGCTGGCCGCCGTCAATCCGACCGGTTCGGTGACCACAGGCCGAACCCGCCATTTCTGGGCGGCACCGTTCGACATCGGCGACCAATTCGGTGGGCTTGGCTATCCCTCGCCGATGC
>NZ_RZRR01000191.1:0-7503 GCF_003998555.1 Mesorhizobium sp. M7A.F.Ca.CA.002.09.1.1
CGCTGCTCGAGTTCGTGTTCGAACAGGAGATCGTCACCGGCCACCAGCTTCTCGGCATCGGGCGTACGCTCGACCCAGACGATCGACGAGCGGTTGGTGCCGTCCTCACCGGGTTTGAGCGGCAATGTGGCGAAAGGCCCGGCCGGCAGGAAATGCTCTTCGGCGCGACCATTGTGCGGGCGTTCATGCGCTACCGTGCAGACGATGCCGGACTGGCCATATTCCCACTTCACCGTCTTGATGCCGGCCATGTCGCGCAGCTTCGAGTTGACGCCGTCGGCGGCGACCAGCAGCCGCGCCTTCAGCGCTGCGCCGTCGGCGAGATGCACGGTGATGCCACTGCCGTTGGTCTCGAAGCCCTGCACCGCGACGCCTTCGATGATATCGATGCCGAGCCTTTCGGCGCTGGCCCGCAAGGCGCCGTTCAGCACCTTGTTGGCGACCATATGCGCAAAGGGCTCGCCCGGCGCCACTTCGCCGCCGAAGGTCAGGAAGACCGGACGCACCGGATCGGCGGTGCGCGAATCGGTGATGATCATCTCAGTGATCGCCTGCGCCTGGGGTGCGATCTCGGCCCACACGCCGAGCTGGTCGAGCATGCGGCAGGCGGCAGCGGCAATGGCCGAGGCGCGGCCATCCCTTTGCCAGGCGCCAGCAGGTGCCGCATCGACGAGAGCGATGGCGAGGCCCGGTCGCGCCTGTTTCAGCGATACGGCGGCGGCCAGGCCGACATAGCCGGCGCCGGCGACCAGGACATCGAGCCCGGATCTGTTTTTCGTGTCCGCCTTGCGTTCCATCATCTTCGCTCCTGCGCCGGCCGGGTCTTGCGCCCTTGACTGCCTGTCCGTCCTGTCGGAAACCGCCATAACACTTCTGCGGCGAGGGCGCGAAATATGACGGCAGCCATGGACGAGCTTCTCGGCATTCTCGACCTCGAGAAGCTGGAACACAATCTGTATCGTGGTCGCAGCCCGCTGCTCGACTGGCAGCGCGTGTTCGGCGGCCAGACCATCGCCCAGGCGCTGGTGGCGGCGCAGCGGACAGTGGATCCCGATCGGTACGTGCATTCGCTGCACGGCTATTTCATGCGGCCCGGCGACACCAAGGTGCCGATCGTCTACGAGGTCGACCGCATTCGCGACGGCGGCTCCTTCACCACGCGGCGCGTGGTGGCGGTCCAGCACGGCCAGGCGATCTTTTCGCTCGAAGCCTCGTTCCAGCAGGATGAGGTCGGCCTGGAGCACCAGGTGCCGATGCCGCAGGACGTTCCGGGGCCGGACACATTGCTGTCGCAACGCGAATTGCTGGGCAAATTCGGCGAGGCGGTGCCCGATGGGATCAAACGCTACTGGGAGCGCGACCGGCCGATCGAGATGAAGCCGGTGATGCTGAAGCATTACACCAGCCGCGAAAAGCTGGAGCCAAAGCAGAACATCTGGATCCGCACCACCGGTCCGGTGCCGGCGGACCGCGCCATCCAGGCAGCGGTGCTCGCCTATCTCTCCGACATGACGCTGCTCGACACATCGACCTTCGCGCATGGCCGCGCCATTTTCGATCGCGATATCCAGGCGGCGAGCCTCGACCACGCCATGTGGTTCCACCGCAGCCATGCGCTCGACGACTGGATGCTCTACACGCAGGACAGCCCGTCGACGCAGGGCTCGCGCGGCTTTACACGCGGCTCGCTGTTTGCCCGCGACGGTACGCTGATTGCCTCGGTTGCGCAGGAAGGGCTGATCCGGCTCAAGCGATCGCCTGCAGAGTAGGCATTTTTCGACATTTGCCCAATTTTTAAGCAGGCGTATCGCCGCAGCTGTGGGCAGGTTGCGTCGGCGCACTCCCTAATCTCTTTGTTTACAGTGGGTTAACACCCTGCTTCCGCACTTGGCACGGAGCTTGAATCCTTGTGGGCACTCTCCGGCTCTTTGGGATCGGTGAAGGTGTACAAACGCGGGGGACCGCAACAGCAAAGGGTGAAACCTTATGAAAATCGTGATGGCAATCATCAAGCCGTTCAAGCTCGACGAGGTACGCGAAGCGCTCACCGCCGTCGGCATCCAGGGCCTGACCGTCACCGAAGTCAAAGGCTACGGGCGTCAGAAAGGGCATACGGAGATCTATCGCGGGGCGGAATACGCGGTCAGCTTCCTGCCGAAGATCAAGATCGAAGTCGCGGTCAGTGCCGACATGGTCGACAAGGCCGTCGAAGCCATCACCGCAGCCGCCAAGACCGGCCAGATCGGCGACGGCAAGATCTTCGTTTTCGGCATCGATCAGGCGGTGCGCATCCGCACCGGCGAAACAGACACCGACGCGCTCTGAGCGGCGATCACGTATTCCAATGGAGAGTTCAATGAATATTCCTTCCACCTTGAAGACGACGGGACGAGCTGCCCTTTTGGGTTCGCTTACTCTCGCAGCATTGGGCACGGTTGCCGCCTTCGCACAGGAAGCGGCACCGGCCGCAGCCGCGGCCGCGCCGGCTGCTGCCCCGACCCCGGTGCTCGACACCGGCAACACCGCCTGGATGCTGACCTCGACGGCGCTGGTGCTGATGATGACCATTCCGGGCCTGGCGCTGTTCTACGGCGGCATGGTGCGCAAGAAGAACGTGCTCGCCACCGTCATGCAGAGCTTCGCCATCACCTGCCTGGTGACGGTGCTGTGGTTCATGTTCGGCTATTCGCTGGCCTTCTCGGACGGCGGCGGCGTGAACAGCTATATCGGCGGCACCTCGAAGTTCTTCCATCACGGCATCACCACGGCCTCGCTGTGGCTGCCGGGCGTCGCCAACATTCCTGAATTCGTGTTCTCGATGTTCCAGATGACATTCGCCATCATCACGCCGGCGCTCATTGCCGGCGCCTTCGCCGAACGCATGAAGTTCTCGGCGCTGCTGATCTTCATGGCGTTGTGGCTGCTGGTCGTCTACGTGCCGATCGCGCATTGGGTCTGGGGTGGCGGCTTCCTCGGATCGGCGGGCGTGCTCGACTTTGCCGGCGGTACGGTCGTTCACATCAACGCCGGTGTCGCCGGTCTGGTCTGTGCGCTGGTTCTCGGCAAGCGCGAAGGCTATGGCACCACCAACATGGCGCCGCATAACCTGGTCTATTCGGTGATCGGCGCTTCACTGCTGTGGGTTGGCTGGTTCGGCTTCAACGCCGGTTCGGAACTGGCAGCCGACGGTCTTGCCGGCGCTGCCATGCTCAACACCCAGGTTGCCACCGCCGCGGCGGCACTGGCCTGGATGTTCGCCGAATGGATCGTCGCCAAGAAGCCTTCCGTGCTCGGCATCATCTCGGGTGCGGTTGCCGGCCTGGTCGCGGTGACGCCGGCTTCCGGCTTCGTCAACCCGACCGGTGCCTTCATCGTCGGCATCGTCGCAGGCGTCGTCTGCTACCTCTCGGCGGTCAAGGTCAAGCACATGTTCGGCTATGACGACTCGCTCGACGCCTTCGGCGTGCATGGCGTCGGCGGTGTGGTCGGCGCTCTGCTCACCGGCGTGCTCGCCGACCCGGCGATCAACAGCCTCGGCGCAGGTGCTTCGCTCGGCAAGCAGATCTACGGCGTTGCCGTCACCATCGTGTGGACCGGCATTGCCACCTTCGTGCTCCTCTACATCGTCAAGGCGCTTGTCGGCCTGCGCCCGACGACCCAGGAAGAGGTCGAAGGCCTCGACATCTCCCAGCATGGCGAAGTGGTGCCGTAAGGGCGGAACCCTCCTCCCGCCGGCCCCATATCTCCACGCAATTCCGAATGGAAAGCGCTGCACAGTTCTCCTGGAATTGCTTTGAAAGATCCCGTCGTGACGCTCCCGAAAGGAGTTCACGCATTGAGGCCCGGATCGCATCCGGGCCTCTTTTTTTGGCAAGCCATTCCGGCAATGCCCGGCTTCACGCAATCACGTTCGCGTGATCATGTTTTTTGAGGAAACAACGACCGCTCTGGTTCCGAACCGTGGGGACGATCGTCGTTCTGACGCTCGTGCCAAACAACAGGGAAGGAAACCATCTCATGAACCTCAAGAACATCTGTCTCGGAGCGCTTGCTCTTTCCATGATCGGCGGCGTGGCGTTTGCCGGTGCTCTGGACGAGCCCGACAACATGGCGCCGTTCTTCACGGATTCCGGCATGAAAACCATGAAGCCGATGGCGGGCTTCAAGACAGCTTTCATGGCCATGCCGATGGAAAAGCAGGAAGCGATGAAGAAGGAATGCCAGGATGCGGCGATGAGCAAGCCGCATGCGGAATTCTGCGCCAATGTGCAGGCGCTCGGCGGCGCCAACTGATTTGCCGCGATCGGGCCGAGGCCCGATCTCCGTTCAGACGACCAATGGCGGGCCGGCAGCCCGCCATTGTTTCGTTCGATGGAGCTCCATCGGTCCGTCGTCCATCATTGCCTCATACGGCTCAACCGGCGGTAATGAGGTTTGAGCGTCTCAACCTCTTATAGTTAATGCGCCCTTAACCTTCCCACCGATAGTCTGAGACCCGAATCTGCCGGAGTGCGCCACGCACCCGGCGAGTCCACGACAGACGGGGAAGAGCATGCGTTCAGGGGCTTCAGCACCGCTCGCGCTGGCCGATACGGGGCACGGCATCCAGGCGTTCGCGCGGCGTCAGGTCGGGCGGCTGGTTGGCGTCGGCCTGTTCGCGCTGGCCGCCTTTGGCGTTGCCAGCCTTGCCACCTGGAATGTCGCCGATCCGAGTTTTTCCCACGCGACGAACAACTCCGTCACCAACGCCATGGGCTATGCGGGTGCCGTGTTCTCCGACCTCGCCATGCAGTTCTTCGGCCTCGCCGCCGTCGCCGCCCTGGTTCCGACGGTCATCTGGGGCTTCCTGCTGTTTTCCGCGCGCGGTGTCGACAGGCTGCCCAAGCGCGGGTTGTCCTGGTTCGGCTTCGCGCTGCTGGCCGCGGCGATGGTCGGCTGCGTGGTGCCGCCCAAGACCTGGCCGCTGCCCACCGGCCTCGGCGGCGTGTTCGGCGACATGGTGCTGAAGATCCCCGGTGTCGTCATCGGCGGCTATCCGACCGGGCTGATCGCCAGCATCATCGCCATCCTGCTGTCGGCGCCCGCACTGTGGCTCTTCGCCCATGGCTCGGCGCTGATCGGACGCAAGAACGGCTTTGCCGTGATGGAGGACGAGCCCGCCGTCGATCCGCGCGAGGACGACCTTTTGTTCGACAATGACGAGGACGAAGGCGACGAGGGCATCCTGGCGCTCGGCGCCATCACCCATTGGTGGCTGTCGCTGCGCGCGTGGATGCACCGCCGCGCCGTGCGCCGCAGGCAGGAGCGGGACGAGTACGAGCCGGAGATGGAGCAGCGCTCCACCGCCTGGCGCCGCGCCGCCGAACGGGTCGAATCGGCCGAGTTCGCCGAGCAGCGGATGAGCCAGGATGGCCGCGCCCGCGTCGAGCCGGAATTCTTCGCCGCCATGGTCAACGACCGCAGCGCCTCGCTCGACCCCGACGATGCCGATATCTTCGACGACCGCTTCGACAATGCGGGCGAGGATGCCGATTTCGACGATGAGCCTGTCGTGCAACGCCGAGGCGCGCCGACCGCCAAGGTACAGCCGTTCCGTTCCGATGCCGCCACGCGCGTCGAGGCGCCGGCGGCGCGCCCCGTGCCCGGCGCCCGTGTGCAGCGCGAGGCGCAGACATCGCTGATCGGCTCTGAAAAATTCGAAATGCCGTCGCTGCACTTCCTCTCCGAGCCGAAGAACGTGGTGCGCGACGCCAGCCTGTCCAAGGACGCGCTGGAACAGAACGCGCGCCTGCTCGAAGGCGTGCTGGAGGATTTCGGCGTCAAGGGCGAGATCATCGCCGTCCGTCCGGGTCCGGTCGTCACGCTCTATGAGCTCGAACCGGCGCCCGGCATCAAATCGTCGCGCGTCATCGGCCTGTCCGACGACATCGCCCGCTCGATGAGCGCCATCGCCTGCCGCGTCGCGGTGGTGCCCGGCCGCAACGCCATCGGCATCGAACTGCCGAACGCCAAGCGCGAAACCGTCTATCTCAGGGAGATCCTGGCCAGCCGCGACTTCGAGACGACGAAGGCCAAGCTGGCACTGGCGCTGGGCAAGACCATCAATGGCGAGGCGGTCATCGTCGACATCGCCAAGATGCCGCACGTGCTGGTCGCCGGCACCACCGGCTCGGGCAAGTCGGTCGCCATCAACACCATGATCCTGTCGCTGCTCTACCGGCTGACGCCGCAGGATTGCCGGCTGATCATGATCGATCCGAAGATGCTGGAACTCTCGGTCTATGACGGCATCCCGCATCTGCTGACGCCCGTCGTCACCGATCCGAAGAAGGCGGTGGTGGCGCTGAAATGGACCGTGCGCGAGATGGAGGACCGCTACCGCAAAATGTCCAAGGTCGGCGTGCGCAACATCGACGGCTTCAACGCCCGTGTCAGCCAGGCGGACAAGAAGGGTGAGAAGATCTCGCGCACCGTTCAGACCGGCTTCGACCGCCAGACCGGCGAGGCGATCTACGAGACCGAGAACCTCGATCTCGAGCCGATGCCTTATATCGTCGTCATCATCGACGAGATGGCCGACCTGATGATGGTCGCCGGCAAGGACATCGAAGGTGCCGTGCAGCGCCTGGC
The DNA here is from genome assembly GCF_003998555.1 of Mesorhizobium sp. M7A.F.Ca.CA.002.09.1.1. Classification (NCBI taxonomy): domain Bacteria; kingdom Pseudomonadati; phylum Pseudomonadota; class Alphaproteobacteria; order Hyphomicrobiales; family Phyllobacteriaceae; genus Mesorhizobium; species Mesorhizobium sp. M7A.F.Ca.CA.002.09.1.1. Next base: position 6,631 of record NZ_RZRR01000191.1, read on the forward strand.
GCAGATGGCGCGCGCCGCCGGCATCCATGTCATCATGGCAACGCAGCGGCCGTCGGTCGACGTCATCACCGGCACCATCAAGGCCAATTTCCCGACCCGCATCTCCTTCCAGGTGACGTCGAAGATCGACAGCCGCACCATTCTGGGCGAGCAGGGCGCCGAGCAGCTGCTCGGCATGGGCGACATGCTCTACATGGCCGGCGGCGGCCGTATCCAGCGCGTGCACGGCCCGTTCGTCGCCGATGAAGAGGTCGAGAAGATCGTCGCGCATCTGAAGCTGCAGGGCGTGCCGGAGTATCTCGACGCCATCACCGAGGATGATGGCGAGGATGACGACGAGCCGTCAGGCAAGGGTGGAGCGAGCGGCGGTGGCGGCAACAGCAATTTCGAGGATTCCGACGATCCTTACGATCAAGCGGTCTCCGTGGTGCTGCGCGATGGCAAGGCCTCGACCAGCTATATCCAGCGCCGGCTGGGCATCGGCTATAACCGCGCTGCCTCGATCATCGAGAAGATGGAGAAGGAAGGTATCGTCGGCCCGGCCAACCATGCCGGCAAGCGCGAGATCCTGGTGCCGACCGAAGAGGACAAGTTCTGACCAGAAAGCCTGACCCTTGCGACATCCGGCAACCTTGAACCTTTCAAGGCGTTGAAGCGACCAAGGGACGCCCGACCCGCCAAATTTCAGCCCAACTGGGGGTCCAAGCACAGAACAACTCAGGAATCAGACGAGAGTGACCGACATGAAAAACGATCTTTCAGCGCTCAGCACATTTGCTCCATCCCGGCGTCAGTTGCTGGGCCTCGGTCTGGCGTTTGCAGGGGCGGCAGCCTTCAACGCGGTGCCCGGCTTCCAGGTGCTGGCCTCGGCGC
>NZ_RZRR01000192.1:0-7476 GCF_003998555.1 Mesorhizobium sp. M7A.F.Ca.CA.002.09.1.1
GTCTATCGCGGCCTCGTTCAGCGGCTGGCGCTTGATTGTACCCGGCTTAGCCGGCTGCGGCGCGTCGGGATAATTGTCGTCGTAATTGCCATCGTCCTGCGGCGCCGGCGGGTAGGCTTCGGCGGAATTGTCCCCATAGGGATCGTACTCATCTGCCGGCGGCGGGATAACGCGGCCTTCCTCTTCCAACTGCTTGCGCCGGAACCGCGCCATGTCTTCCGGATCGTCGAGATAGTAGCGGTCGTCGCCTTCGGGGGCGCGGCCCAGTTCGCGCAGTCGTGTCTCGCGGCGCAAGGCGCGGCGGTCGAGCCGGGTCTGCGGCGGCTGGATGGCGATGACCTTGCCGGTATCGGCATCGACGATCACGCGGTTGCCCCTGGCGTCGTAGTAGATGTCGAGATTACCGTCCTGGGCGACAAGGATGCCCCCGGTATCGGCAGCGCGGACAACCCTTGGCGCATTGTCCGTCGTCGGCGCGGCGAACGCCCCGGAAGACACAAGCCCGGCGGCTAGCGCCGAGAGGGCAAAGATCGTGCGGAACATGGTGGCCAAATTCTCCGGTCCGTAAATTTGCCGCCGCCGGCATTGTCTTCTGGCGAACCCCTTCGCCAGCAAACCAGTTACACCATCCTATGGTTCCAACATGAACCGGGCATGAAGATGGCGGTTTTCCGGCGCCTCAAGGAATATAGGCTAGCTTTCGGCAAGTCCCAATTCCTTGCGCGCCTGCCTGGTAAGCTTCAGGGCGACAAGGCGATGGCTCTCGCGCAGATAGTCCTTCAGCGCGGCATCATCCATGCTCTGGCTTGTCCGACGCTGGATCCATGTCATGCCGCGCGAGGCAAGATAGGGTGCGGGCCGTAGCCCCGGCTGTTCCTTGAGCACATCATAGGCGATATCGGAACATTTGAAGGTGACGAAGAGCTGCTGGCCATCGTCCCAGCCGCCGATCGCGAAGACCTTGGCCCCCACCTTCCAAACATGGGCGCCACCCCACTGGACGACATGGGTCGTCGAAGGCAGCGAGTCGCAGAAGCTGTTGTAGTCGTCCAGTGTCATCCCCACCCCACGTTTTATATGAAAACGCCGCGCGTCCAGGAAGGACGCGCGGCGCAGGATCAGGCTGCCGCTTCCGCCGCGACGATCGTCGGTTTGGAGCGGAAATTCAGCCGGTCGGAACCGGCTGTCACCTTGACGGTCGAGCCGTCGAGGATGTCGCCGAGCAGGATCTTCTCCGCCAGTGGGTCCTGCAATTCCTTCTGCATCACCCGCTTCAGCGGCCGCGCGCCATAGGCCGGGTCGTAGCCCTTGGCCGCCAGCCAATCCACCGCCTCCTGGTCCAGCGATAGCGTGATCTTGCGGTCGACAAGCAGGCTCTCGAGCCGCTTGAGCTGGATCTCGACGATGCGGCCCATATCCTGCCGGCGCAGCCGGTGGAACAGGATCACCTCGTCGACGCGGTTGAGGAACTCCGGCCGGAACGATGCCCTGACGACGTTCATCACCTCGTCGCGCACCAGATCGACATCCTGGTCCTCGGTGAGGTTGACGAGATATTCGGCGCCGAGGTTCGACGTCATGATGATCAGCGTGTTGCGGAAGTCGACCGTGCGGCCCTGGCCGTCGGTCAGGCGGCCGTCGTCGAGCACCTGCAAAAGCACGTTGAACACATCCGGATGCGCCTTCTCGATCTCGTCGAACAGCACGACCTGATAGGGCCGGCGCCGCACCGCTTTCGACACAGCTTGCACCGCCTCGCCCTGGCCAACGACGCGCTTGCCGATCTCGTCTTCCATGCGCAGCAGCTTGTCGCGCTCGCCCTGCAGCATCTTGTCGACCGGAATGCCGGTCCAGCGCGAGACGATATGGGCGACGTGGTCGGGGGTAACCACCTCTTCGACCATGCCGGCTTTGCCGTCCTGGGCCTCGGCCTCCTTCAGCTTCTTTTCCAATTCCGGAATCTTGCCATAGGCAAGCTCGCCGGCGCGCTGGAATTCACCCTTGCGCTGAGCAATGGCAAGGTCGTTGCGCGCCTCGTCGAGCTGCTTCTTCAGGTCGGCGGCGAGCCCGAGCTTCTGCTTCTCGGCCTGCCACTTGGCGGTGATCTCGGTCGATTCCTCCTCAAGGCCGACGAGTTCCTTTTCCAGGCGGGCGAGCCGGTCCTTCGAAGCATCGTCCGTCTCGACCTTCAGCGCCTCGCGCTCGATCTTGAGCTGCATGATGCGGCGATCGATCTCGTCCAGCGCCTCGGGCTTGGAATCGACCTGCATGCGCAGCCGCGATGCGGCTTCGTCGACCAGGTCGATCGCCTTGTCCGGCAGGAAGCGATCGGCGATGTAGCGGTTGGACAGCGTCGCCGCCGCCACCAGCGCTGAATCCGAAATGCGCACCTTGTGGTGCTGCTCGTATTTCTCCTTCAGGCCGCGCAGGATCGAAACGGTGTCTTCCACCGTCGGCTCGTCGACGAAAACCGGCTGGAAGCGCCGGGCAAGGGCTGCATCCTTCTCGACATGCTTGCGATACTCGTCGAGCGTGGTGGCGCCGACGCAGTGCAGCTCGCCGCGCGCCAGCGCCGGCTTCAACAGGTTGGACGCATCCATGGCGCCATCCGCCTTGCCGGCGCCGACCAGCGTGTGCATCTCGTCGATGAACAGGATGATGTTGCCGCTGGCCGAGGTGACTTCGGAGAGCACGGCCTTCAGCCGCTCCTCGAACTCGCCGCGATATTTGGCGCCGGCAATCAGCGCGCCCATGTCGAGCGCCATCAGCTGCTTGTCCTTCAGCGATTCCGGTACGTCGCCATTGACGATGCGCAGTGCCAGGCCTTCGGCGATCGCCGTCTTGCCGACGCCGGGTTCGCCGATCAGCACCGGATTGTTCTTGGTGCGGCGCGACAGCACCTGGATGGTGCGGCGGATCTCGTCGTCACGGCCGATCACGGGGTCCAGCTTGCCGGCACGGGCATCCGCAGTCAGGTCGCGCGCGTATTTCTTCAGCGCGTCGTAGCCCTGTTCGGCACTCGCCGAATCGGCGGTGCGGCCCTTGCGGACATCGTTGATGACCTGGTTGAGCGCCTGCGCGGTGACGCCGGCCTTGGCCAATATGTCGGCGGTCTTGGCCGACTTTTCCATGGCGAGCGCCTGCAAGAGCCGCTCGACCGTGACAAAACTGTCGCCGGCTTTCTTGGCCAGTTCCTCGGCGGTCGAAAACACTTTCGCCAGCGGCTGGGCCAGATAGAGCTGGCCATTGCCGCCCTCGACCTTGGGCATCGCTTCGAGCGCCGTCTCGACGCCAAGCTTGACGTCGCGGATGTTGCCGCCGGCGCGTTCGATCAGCGACGCGGCCAAGCCCTCGTCGTCGTCGACGAGCACTTTCAGGATATGTTCAGGGGTGAATTGCTGGTGGTTGCGGGAAAGCGCCATGGTCTGCGCGGACTGGATAAAGCCGCGCACGCGCTCTGAGTATTTCTCAAGGTTCATATCTGTCTCCTTCCATCACCGGCCCGCTTTGCGGCACCGGATCCGATTGCGGTGACGGACCCGCTCATTCGAGCCGGGTCCAGTTGAGGCTGATATGGTGCACAGGCGCTGAACCCTCAAGACGTCCCGATATCGGCAACCACATAATATTGCACGGCCGCCCAAACGAAAACGGCGGAGATTTCTCTCCGCCGCTCAATGCCTTGAAATGCCGTTGGGTCAGTTATCGATATCGACATTGACCGGTTGGGCGTTGCCGCTGTCGGCCGGGGCCGCAGCCACCTCGCCGGCGTCGGTCCCGGAACTGGCATTGTCACTACCGCCATCAACCTGATCGGCGTTGACGCGCGGGCGGCGCGGACGACGCGGACGACGGGCAGCACCGCTTTCGGCGGCCGCCTCGTTGAGTTCGGCCTGGGCGGCAAGACCTGCCGGGGAAAGGTTCTCGAACGACGGAGCCGGTTCGGCCGGCGCCACAGATTCGGTCGGCGAAACGGCTTCGCCCTGGACCGGGATCTCGTTGCCCTGGGGCTGACCACCTTGCTCGGCGGACGATGAAAAGTCGCGCTGGCCGTTCTGGCCATAGCCGCCATTGGGGCGGCGATCACGATGGCGCCCGCCATTGTTGTCGCGGCCGCCATTGTTGCGCCCGCCATTGTTATCGCGGGCCTCGCGGCCACCTTCCCGGTTCAGCGCGACCTCGGCCGGCGTACCTTCGATAACCGGCTGCGGGCCGGCGCCATGGTTGACCACCGGGATCTGGACGTCGGAAGCAGCGTTGCTGTTGTTGCCGCTATTGTCGAAATCGTCGCGGTCCTCATCGCCATCATCGTCGAAATCATCGCGATTCTGCTGCGTGTTCTGGATCGGCATCTGCGCCTGTGCGGCCGCGATGATGCGATTGTAATGCTCGGCGTGCTGGAGATAGTTCTCCGCCATGACCCGGTCGCCGGAGCTGTGTGAATCACGGGCAAGGGTGGCGTATTTTTCGGCGATCTGCTGAGCCGAACCGCGGATCTTCACGTCCGGGCCATTGCTCTCGTAGTTGCGCGTCAGGGGATTAGGCCCCTTGCGGTTGTTGTTGTTATTGTTGTTATTGTTACCACCGCCGCCGCCATTGTTGTTGCGACCGCGCATGCGCCTGTTCTGCTGTTGTGGCCTCATCAAACTCTCTTCATTTTGAAATTTTCGAAAAACTCTTCACGAACGGAGGCGCTCATGCAGCCAGCCGTTTCGTCTCTTCACCGGCGTTCGCCCGCATCGATTGCGTTGGCGCCACGTGTCATCCTGTTCCGGTTACATCACTTGCCGGACGATTCCCGCACGAAGCTTGGGCATCGTTTGCGCAAGAAGGCAGCTATTTCCAAGGAAAACCGAATCGCTAAGAGCACTGCCTGCTTCGTCTCATCCGGTTAAGGCGACCCTAGCCGCATTCCCCGGCATTGCCAAGCGCTTTTTTGCACTGCGTCAAGGCTTTATCCTTTCAAAGACAATAACCCTGTCGTTTCCACCGAGGTCACGGAAAACACTGCCCGGCACGTAGCCGGCTGCAGTGAATATCTCGCAGACCTCGTTGCGTTGCGTATGGCCGATCTCGACCGCAATTCTGCCTTCAATTTCCAAAAACCTTGCCGCTTCCGCAGCGATGGTTCTGTAGGGGTTCAGACCGTCCGCGCCGCCATCCAGGGCTAGGCGCGGGTCGAAATTGCGGACTTCGTCCTGCAGATTTCCAATGTCTTCGGAAGATATATAGGGAGGGTTTGCGACAATTACATGGTACCGGCCGGAAACTTTTTCGAACCAGTCCGACTGCAGCGCCGTGAACCGGCCCGCAAGACCAAGTTGCCCGGCATTGCGGGCCGCCGTCGCCAGCGCACCCGCGGACAGATCGACGCCGGTGGCATTAGCCGTCGGCACGACGCTGAGCAGCGCCAGCGCAATGGCGCCGGTGCCGGTGCCAAGATCGAGGATGCGACACTCGCCTTCCTGCGTCGCAACCGCCTTGACGAAGGGCAATATCGCCTCGACCAGCGTTTCGGTATCCGGCCGCGGTTCCAGCGTTTCCGGCGACAGCGCCAGGCGCAAACCGTAGAATTCACGATAGCCGAGGATGCGATGCACAGGTTCGCCGCCGGCGCGGCGTCTCAACGCGGCATCGATTTCGGCAACAGCGCCGGCGCCGACCCTGCGTTCGGGGTCCGCAATGGCTTGCGTGCGCGTCGTGCCCGAAAAATGCTCGACGATCAGCCTCGCATCGAGCGCCGGGTCGTCGACGGTGCTGCCGAGCCGAGCCCGCGCTTCCCGCAGCAGCGGCCCGAGCGCGTTGGGCAGGTCAGTCATCGATGCCGATGTCGGCGAGCAGCTTGGACTGATGATCGGCGATCAGCGCGTTGATGATCTCGTCGAGTTCGCCCATCATCACCCGGTCGAGCTTGTAGAGCGTCAAATTGATGCGATGGTCGGTGACGCGCCCTTGCGGGAAATTATAGGTGCGGATGCGTTCCGAGCGGTCACCGGAGCCGACCTGTGACTTGCGCGATTCGGAGCGCTCCTCGTCAGCCTTGCCGCGTTCGAGATCATAGAGGCGGGCGCGCAGGATCTGCATCGCCTTGGCGCGGTTCTGGTGCTGCGATTTCTCAGCCTGCACGACCATGATGCCGGTCGGCAGATGGGTGATGCGGACGGCCGAATCGGTGGTGTTGACGTGCTGGCCGCCCGAACCCGAGGCGCGCATCGTGTCGATGCGGATGTCTTCGGCCCTGATGTCGATGTCGACCTCTTCGGCCTCGGGCAGCACCGCGACGGTTGCCGCCGACGTGTGGATGCGCCCGCTGGCCTCGGTCGCCGGCACGCGCTGCACGCGATGCACGCCGGATTCGAATTTCAGATGCGCAAAGACGCCCTTGCCCGACACCGTGGCGATGATTTCCTTGTAGCCGCCGGCATCGCCATCGCTGGCCGAGGCGGTCTCGAAACGCCAGCCGCGTTCGGCGGCGTAGCGTTCGTACATGCGAAACAGGTCGCCGGCGAAAAGCGCGGCCTCATCGCCGCCGGTGCCGGCGCGGATTTCGAGAATGGCGTTCTTGTCGTCGGCGGCATCCCTGGGCAACAGCAGGATCTGAATGTCCTTCTGCAGCGCCTCGATGCGGTCCTCGACCCCTGGCAGCTCGGCCTCGGCCAGCGCCCGCATCTCGGCGTCGGTGCCCCTGTCGGCAAGCATGGCTTCGAGGTCGGCCTGTTCATGCTCGGCCGCGCGCAGCGCCCTGACCTTGGCCACCATGTCCTGGATTTCGGCATATTCGGACGCCATGCGCACATAGGCGTCCGGCGCCGGGCCGGCCGACATCTGCGCTTCGAGCATCTCGAAACGCTTGACGACTTGATCCATACGATCGCGGGGCAAATTGACCATGATGAGGCTGCTATAACGGGATCGAACGGTCGTCGGCAAAGGCCTGCAGCAGCGCCCGCATCGGCAGGCCCTGTGCCGGAGCCATCAGATTGTCGTCGAAAAACGCCTTCAATTCGTCCAGCGGCAGTTCCGTCAGCATCGCCTTGACCGGCCCGATCGAGGCCGGCGACATCGAGATCGAGCGGAAACCGAGTCCGATCAACGCCATCGCCGAGATCGGCTTGCCGGCGAGTTCGCCGCATAGCGTCACCGGCGTGTGATTGCGGACGCCGGCATCGGCGATCTGCTTGAGGACGCGCAAGAAGGGTGCCGACAGCGTGTCGAAGCGGTTGGCCAGTTGCGTGTTGCCGCGGTCGACGGCCATGACGAACTGGAACAAATCGTTCGAACCGACCGAGACGAAATCGACCGCTTTCATCAATTCATCGAGCTGGAACAGCAGCGACGGCACTTCAAGCATCGCCCCCAGCTTCAGGCTGGTCGGCAAATGATGGGCAAAGCGCGACAAATGCCGCACCTCGCGGTCGATGATCTCGCGTGCCTGGGTGATCTCGCCGAGTTCGGTCACCATCGGCAGCATCAGCT
>NZ_RZRR01000193.1:0-7433 GCF_003998555.1 Mesorhizobium sp. M7A.F.Ca.CA.002.09.1.1
AAGGTGATCAGCAGCGAGGCGATATGGGCGCCGTCGACATCGGCGTCGGTCATGATGATCACGCGGTCGTAGCGCAGATCCTCATCGCGGTACTTCGAACGCGTACCGCAGCCGAGCGCCTGGATCAGGTCCGAAATCTGTTGGTTGGCCGCCAGCTTATCGTTGCCGGCGCTGGCGACGTTGAGGATTTTGCCGCGCAATGGCAGCACGGCCTGGCTGGCGCGGTCGCGCGCCTGCTTGGCCGAGCCGCCGGCCGAGTCGCCTTCGACGATGAACAGTTCTGCACCGGCCGCGGCATTCTGCGTGCAGTCGGCGAGCTTGCCCGGCAGCCGCAGCTTGCGCACCGCGCTCTTGCGCGACACTTCCTTTTCCTGGCGCCGGCGCACCCGCTCGTCGGCGCGTGCGATCACCCATTCGAGCAGCTTCGAGGCTTCCTGCGGATTGTCGGCCAGCCAATGGTCGAACGGATCGCGGATCGCGGTCTCGACAATTCGAATTGCCTCGATCGTCGCCAGCCTGTCCTTGGTCTGTCCGACGAATTCCGGCTCGCGGATGAACACCGACAGCATGCCCGCCGCCGAGATCATGACGTCTTCCGAGGTGACGATCGACGCGCGCTTGTTGCCGACGAGGTCGGCATAGGCGCGCAGGCCTCGCGTCAAAACGTTGCGGAAGCCGGCCTCGTGGGTGCCGCCTTCGCCGGTCGGGATGGTGTTGCAGTAGGAATTGATGAAGCCGTCGCCGCCGAACCAGGTCACCGCCCATTCGAGCGAGCCGTGGCCGCCCTGTTTCTCGCTCTTGCCGGCGAAAATCTCGCGCGTTACCTGGAAGTCGTCGCCGAGCGATGCCTTGAGATAGTCCTTCAGGCCGCCGGGAAAATGGAATTCCGCCTTGGCCGGCGTCTGGTCTTTTTCCTTGATCAGCGACGGATCGCAGGTCCAGCGGATTTCGACGCCGCCGAACAGATAGGCTTTCGAGCGCGTCATACGGTAGAGCCGCGCCGGTTCGAACGCCGCGCCCTTGCCGAAAATCTGCTCGTCGGGGTGGAAGCGGATCTTTGTGCCGCGCCGGTTGTGGACCTCGCCCAACTGTTCCAGGCCGGTCACGGGAACGCCGCGCGAGAATTTTTGCCGATAGAGTTGCCGTCCCCGCGCGACCTCGACCTCGAGATGGTCCGACAGCGCGTTGACCACGGATACGCCGACGCCATGCAGGCCGCCTGATGTCTCGTAAACCTTGGAGTCGAACTTGCCGCCCGAATGCAGCGTCGTCATGATCACTTCAAGCGCCGGCTTCTTGAACTTCGGGTGCGGATCGATCGGGATGCCGCGGCCATTGTCGGTCACGGCGAGATAGCCGTCGGCCGAAAGCTCGACATCGATGAAGGTGGCGTGGCCGGCAACCGCTTCGTCCATCGAATTGTCGATGACCTCGGCGAACAGATGGTGCATCGCCTTGTCGTCCGTGCCGCCGATATACATGCCTGGCCGGCGGCGCACCGGCTCCAGCCCTTCCAGCACCTCGATGTCGGCGGCGCTATAGCCCTCGCTGCCGTCCTTGGTCGAGGCAGGACGCTTGGTGGCTTGCACCACCAGTGGATCCGCCGGGCGCGCAGCGGTACGCACCGGCTGCGGCTGCTTGTCCATATTGCCGAAGAGATCGTTGCTGTCGTCCATGCCTGCCATAGGTTCCGGTGCTGCGAATCACCTCGCGATACTGCCACGCTTTTCAGCGCCAAGCGACCGAGGTTCCTGTTCCGTTCGGGGATCTGGGCCCTCTTACCCCAAAACCATTCGATAACCAAGCCGGCGGAAATAGATCCGATACCAACGCCCGGGATTCCTGATTCTTTAACAATGCCGCCTAACGTGAGCCCAACTAAATAAGAAACTGCTGATATCAGGGGTTTAGGCGTGAGGGGCAAGGCCATATCGATGATCGGCATCGCCGCCGTTTTCGGCGCGATCTCGATCTTTGCCGCGGATTTCTGGGTCAAAAGCCAGGCCAAGGCCGATTCCGAAGAGAAGACGTCGTCGATTCCGGCACCTGTCGTGCCGAAAGTCGAATTCAAGACCATCGTGGTGGCGAATGCCCCGTTGCGCTACGGCATGGAGCTCGACCGCGCGCAGCTCAGCGAAATCCCGTGGTCGCAAGAGTCCGTGCCGCAGGGCGCCTTCACCACCATCAATGCGTTGCTCGCCGACGGCAGCCGCGTGGTGCTGTCGCCGATCGAGGTCAACGAACCGGTGCTGCTGGCCAAGCTGTCCGGCCCGAATGGCCGCGCGACGCTCTCCAACATGATGACGCCCGGAATGCGGGCGGTCACCATCCGCACCGACGAGATCGCCGGAGTCGGCGGCTTCGTCACGCCCGGTGACCGCGTTGACGTGGTGCTGACGCGCGATGCCGGCGAAATTCAGGAAGTGGCCAAGAATGCGCAAGGCGCTGCCGGTTCCACCATCACCTCCGAGATCGTTGTCGCCGATGCCAAGGTGCTGAGCGTCGGGCAGGGCGCCGACGAGCGCCAGACGACGCCGCAGATTTCCAATTCGGTGACCATCGAGGTGACGACGGACGGCGCGCAGAAAGTAGCGCTGGCCCGCACCGTCGGCACGCTCTCGCTGTCGCTTCGGTCCGCCAGCGAAGGCGCTGACGGCAAGAGCGGCGTCACCACCATCTCCTCCTTCGGCGGATCGGTCGCCTCGAATGTGCAGGCCGCGGCCGGCTCGGTGTTCGACGCCGTCACCAAGGAGCCGGAGAAACCGAAGTTCAAGACGGTCATCGTAACGCGCGGCACGAAGGCCGAGGAATACCAGGTTCCTTCGCGGGACCAGAAATAAACCAGTGGGGACTGGGTGAGGGACGGGACAATGTTCGGGCTGTTCATATATCGGGTCATGACGCGGTTGCGCGTTTTGCGCGCCGTGGCTGTCGCGTCTTCGCTGGCCGCTGCGGTGATGCTGGCCTTGGGCGCCTCGGCGGCGAGAGCTGACAACGACGTCGTCTACGTGTCGTCGACCAAGAATGCGTCAATCAAGGTTGCCAAGGGCAAGCCGAAGACGATCATCACCAGTGCTGCCTTCTACCAGATCGTCATCGGCGATCCGGAGATCGCCAACGTCAATCCGCTGACCGACAAATCCTTCTATGTGCTCGGCAACAATCTCGGCACCACCGGGATTGCGCTGTTCGATGAGAAAAAGCAGCTTGTCGGCACCGTCGACATCGAGGTGACGCTCGACACCGACCAACTGGCCAGCACCATTCGCGCCAGCGTGCCGGATGCCAGGATCAAGGTCGGATCGGCCAATGGCCGTGTCGTGCTGTCGGGCGAGGCCGACGATGCCGTCGCCGCCGAAAAGGCAAACAAGATCGCGACGCGCTTTTCCGGTGCCGAGGAGGTGATCAACTCGGTCAACATCTCATCTTCGCAGCAGGTCCAGCTCAACGTCCGCTTTGTCGAGATCAACCGCCAGGCGGGCCAGGATCTGGGTGCCAAATACGCCGCCAATTTCGCCTATGGCCTTGGCGGCCGCGACGTCTCGATCGATCCGGGCACAGTGCCGGCGGCCGGTACTGGCGAGATCATCGGTCGTCTCCTATCGAACGGCGTATCGATCGATATTGCCATCAAGGCGCTGGAGGAGCGCGGCTTGGCGCGGCGACTGGCCGAGCCGAACCTGATCGCCCGGTCCGGTCAGACGGCGAGCTTCCTCGCCGGCGGCGAGTTCCCGATCCCGGTCTCGGAGGACAACGGCAAGATCTCGGTCAGCTACAAGAAATACGGCGTCAGCCTGGATTTCACGCCGACGGTTCTGAAAGACGGGCTGGTCAGCCTTGATATCGCGCCGGAAGTCTCCTCGATCGATGCGTCGGCCTCCTACAATATCGGGACGATCTCGGTTCCTGGCTTCATCGTGCGCCGTGCCAGGACGTCAGTCGACCTGAAGAACGGCCAGAGCTTCATGATCGCTGGACTGCTGCAGTCGCAAAACGACATCACCACGTCGCGCATTCCGGGCCTCGGCAAGATGCCGGTGCTTGGGGCTCTGTTCTCGTCCAAATCCTATCAGCGGCGCGAGACCGACCTCGTCATCATCGTAACGCCCTATCTGGTCAAGCCGGTCGATCCGTCGAAGAAGCTCGTCGAGCCGACAGATGGCACGCAGCCGGCCAGCAATGCCGACTATTTTCTCAACAACACCGAGGAAGTGAAGGATTCCGATGCCGGTCGCACCGTGGCGCTGGCAGACGGCCGCGTCACTCAACCTGCAGCGGCCGCTTCGGCTGGGCATTTCCTCGACCTGCCGAAGGATTGAAGCCATGCGTCTGGTCTTTGGATCGAGCGTCGCCTTGCTGCTGGCCGGCTTTGCCGCTGGCTGCACCAGCGACGACTATGTGCGCAGCGAAGGGCCAACGGCCGGCGCCGGCAATGCGCAGGCCGCCAACACCGTCATGCAGATGGTCGATCCCTGGAAATACGGGGTCCAGAACACCAGGCTCCTGGTGCCGGCCCAACGAGGCAGTGCCGCGGCTGTCACACCCGATCAGGCGGCCGGTGCCAAGGCGTCGCAGTCGACCACAGGCAACTGATTCAACGGGCAACTGGTCAACGGGCGACCTGACAGGCTGACAGAATGGCAAACGGCATCAAGACCAGGAAGATCCTGCTCGTATCGACCGACAGGACGTTTGCGCAGGACACGCGCACCGCATTTTCCGCCTCCGAGATCATACAGCTCTCGACGGTGGAGAAGAACGTTACCGAGTTGCGCGGTGAGATCCAGGAAGCCGACTTCGGCGCCATCATCGTCGACATGGATGCGGCAAGGCTGGAGGAGGTCGAGTCGCTGCAGCGCATCATGCGTCGGCTGGAGGACAAGGTTCCGGTCGTCGTCGTCACCCAGGAGTTCAACGCGGCCGCGGTGCGTATTCTCGTGCAGCTCAAGGTCGCGGATTTCCTGGTCAAGCCGATCACCACGGCCGATCTGGTGCGCTCCGTGGTACGGGCGCTGCAAGGGCCCGGGCGCGAGGAAAACACCGAGTCGCAAATCTATACCTTCATGCCTGCGGCGGGCGGCGTCGGCACCACGACGCTGGCGCTGCAGACCGCCTTCCAGCTGCATCACTCGGTGACGCGCGGAGCCTCGACCTGCGTCGTCGATCTCAACTTCCAGCAGGGCGCCTGTGCCGAATATCTCGACCTCGAACCGCGTTTCGACATCACCGAGATCGAGAACCAGCCCGAGCGTCTCGACCGCCAACTGCTCGACGTGATGCTGTCCAAGCATGCCAGCGGGCTTTGCGTGCTGGCGGCACCGGCGCATCCAGCCGAGATGCGCTCGTTCAAGACCGATGTCGTGGTGCGCATGCTGGATCTCGTTTCGGCCTATTTCGACAATGTCGTCATCGACATGCCCCGCACCTGGTTTCCATGGACGGAGACCGTGCTGCTCGGTTCCAACAAGCTCTACATCGTCGCGGAAATGACGGTGCCGTGCCTGCGCCACACCCAGCGGCTGATCCAGGCGGTCTACGAGACGGCCGGCAAGGAAGTGAAGCCGAACGTCATCGTCAACCGTTTCGAACAGAAGATGTTCGATAACGGCATCAAGCAGGCGGACGTCCAGGAAATCCTTGGCGAGCATTTCGTCGGCGGCATCGCCAACAACTACCGGCTGGTGCGCGAAGCAGTCGATCGCGGCGTACCGCTGCACGAGATCGATCCCAACGCCAATGTCGTCAACGATCTGAAGAAGATCATCCTGCCGGAAGAAGCGGTCCCGACCCGGGCGAAATCGCGCTCGCTGTTTGGCATGGGCCGTGGATTGCTGAAGAGGAAAGCCGGATGACCAGCCGCTTCTCCACCCTGCAGAACCGCGATGCGCGTCCGCAGCGCGCGCATGAGACGACGCCGGTCGCCCATCATGCCGTCGTCATACCAACCAGCCGAAAGGCTTTGCCGGCAAAGCCGGAAGCAGCGCTGGCAAAGAATGCCAACAAGGTGCTCGATGCGCGCGTGCGTATCCACCGGCTGCTGCTCGAAGAGATCAATCTTGTCGCGCTGGAGCGTTTGCCGAAGGATGAGATGCGCCGGCAAGTGCATGACTTCGTTTCGGAAAAGACCAAGCAGGAGCGGATGGCGATCAACACCGTCGAGCTTGATGCGCTGGTCGACGACATCGTCGACGAGATGGTCGGCCTCGGTCCGCTCGAGCCGCTGCTCAAGGATCCCGACATCAACGATATCCTGATCAACGGCCACATGAACTGCTTTGTCGAAAAGAAAGGCAAGCTGCAGCCGGTCCACATTCCGTTCAAGGACGAGGCGCATCTCCTGCGCATCGTCAACAAGATCGTCGCCGCGGTCGGTCGCCGCGTCGACGAATCGCAGCCGATGGTCGATGCCCGCATGCTGGACGGCTCGCGCTTCAACGCGGCCATCCGCCCGGTTGCGGTCGACGGCCCGCTGGTGTCGATCCGCAAATTCTCCAAGAACAAGCTCGGCCTGCATAAACTGGTCGAATTCGGCGCCATCACCCAGAACATGGCCGAAGTGCTGGCGGCGGCCGTGCATGCCCGCAAGACGACGATCATTTCGGGCGGCACCGGCACCGGCAAGACGACCATGCTCAATGCACTGTCGGCCTTCATTCCGGAAGACGAGCGGCTGATCACCATCGAGGACGCGGCCGAGCTCCAGCTGCAGCAGCCGCATGTCGCGCGCATGGAAACACGTCCGGCCAACATCGAAGGCCATGGCGAGCTGAAGCAGCGCGACCTGGTCAAGAACGCACTGCGCATGCGCCCCGACCGCGTCATCCTCGGCGAATGCCGCGGCGAGGAGGCTTTCGACATGCTGCAGGCAATGAACACCGGCCACGAAGGGTCGATGGCGACCATCCATGCCAACACGCCGCGCGACGCCATTTCGCGGCTCGAGCAGATGCTTGGCATGACCGGCATGCCGATGACGGTGCAGTCGATCCGCAGCCAGATCGCCAGCGCGCTCGACCTGATCGTCCAACTGACGCGCCTGTCCGACGGCAAGCGCAAGGTGACCAGTGTCGCCGAGGTGACCGGCATGGAAGGCGATGTCATCCAGATGCAGGAGATCTTCCGCTTCGTGCGCACCGGCATGGAGGCCGACGGCAAGATTCTGGGCCACTACGAGGCGACCGGCATCCGGCCGCGCTTCCTCGAGGACCTGCGCGCCATGGGCATCGAGTTTCCCGGACGATATTTCGAACCCGGCCGGCCGCAGGAGTAGCCAAGTGTTCGATGGAATGAGCGCGATCTATGTCGTCTATGCCGCGGCCGCGCTGACCGGCATCCTGATCGCCGAGGCCTGTTACCTGCTTTATGCCGGCCGCAGCGACAAGCGCACCGCCATCAACCGGCGCATGAGGCTGCAGGAAAACAAGATCAGCCAG